>CAZHSA010000233.1:0-6389 GCA_964535135.1 uncultured Kordia sp. | reverse complement strand
CGCACTTTTAGAACGCTTCGCTTTTAGATCACTTACGTTCTTAAATCCAAAATGGTTATTAGCACTTGACTAATACCTAATTCCCAAAACCTAATACCTAATACCCGAAACACACCTAAACTCATTTTTAAAACGAATACCGCGATCGTCCGCTGATGCGTTTTCGTTTTTTGTATTTTACTTGTTCTACGGCTTCTTCAAACAATTCTTCGTCAATTTCTGCACCGTAAATGCGTTTTCCTCTCGATTTAGTTAAGAGATACGGTTCTGTGTTTAATGAAGGTGCATCTACAAACGCGACATGATACAATTTGCTAGTTTCACGATAGCGATTTTCTTCTGTGACTTTGAAAAAATAAATAGTAATATCGCCATCTTCATTCGTAACGTTCATTGTTTTTACAAACGAAATCGTGTCTTTCTCTTTGTCAAGTCCAATACGACTCATTAGTCCTGCTTTTGCATAATGTTGTTGTGATTTCAGCGAATCGGGAACAATGGCTAACAAATCGTTTTCTGCCAATTTCCATAACGTAGAAGCCAGCGCTTTGTCATCAAAAAAGGTCTTTTCTTTCAATTCGTCAGGAATTTGTTCTTTGTTTTTTGCCAACAATACGACATAGGTCGTCAAAGCAGTTTTAGCTTCTGTTTTGATCAATTTTGTATAAAAATCTCTTACGTTTTTATCTTTTCGGAACGGAAACAATAATTTCACATAACGTTCTAAGGCTTGTCCGCTTTTATAGTTATAGGAAGACGATTTTCCTAAGTTACGCTTCACTTCAATTCGCGCGTCATTCAACAACTGATTTTTATATTTTTTATAGATTTTTGGTTTGACGAAACTACTATCGCTTAATTGCGTTAATAGTTCATAAATTGGCATTTTGTACTCTTGAATGCTTGAATATTTTAGCAATTCTGGAAACAATTCTTTTTTCAACTCTAGTTGCTCTTTTCCAACCTTAAACAATCTATTGATGGCTCTTGAATCTAGCGGAAAATCTTTTTCTAACAACTCCAAAATCATTTCGTATGAAGCTTTATCTTTTTGTTGCAACAGCGTTTTTAAAATCGCTGTTTGCGTTTTTGGCTTTTCGTAGGCGTTTATGTATAATTCTTTTAAAAACGGAGAAATTTGCGGACTTTCTAATCGTCCTAAAGAAGTAATGAGATAGTTTTTTATGCTCTCGCGATCTTCTTCAAATTTGTGTTCCTTCAACAGTGTAATAATCGAGTCTGCATGTTTATCTTCAAACTTAATTTTCGCGTATGATTTTAATACAATGCTGTCGTTATTTCGAATGCCATCAAAGAAAATTGCCGTTTTGTCTACAAACACATCTTTTCCAAGCAAGGTGTCCAACGGTGTAAATGTTTCGTAAAAATTCTTCACAAATTCTGAACGTTCAGCGATGGAATCTTCCAAAGTAGATAAACTAAATAAGACACCATTTTTCAAGATATTTTTTCGGTATACTCGTTTCGCGCTCGCGGTATCTTTTAAAATATATGTACTGTAATAGCGATTGTCTTTTTGTTCGTATTTTTTATCTTCAATCACAAAATTATATTCGTAATAACGTTCCATGCCGTTCCACAAACTGTCAATATTGTGAAACATTTGTAAGTCGTGATATTTTATTCTGCGCACCAACACTTTTTCATTACTTTTTGAAGTATAAGTAATGTATTTTTTTTCTTGGTCATATTCCTTTTTATCAGCGTTGAATCGTGAACTGTATGAAGGTCTAATCGCAGGTTGTTTGGTACAGGTCAACACCGAAAAGTGCAAAGAAGTATCCACTACTTTTTTAAATTCCTTGTACGTTGGATTTTTAAGCTTGAACGACTTAAAATACGTTTGCGCCTTTTGTGCATTGTCGCTAATCAAACCGAGCAGGTAATAACTTTCGTCTTTTACTACTGTTTTTAGGTAGATTTTTCGCTGTGAAATTGTATCAATAATTGCGGACGATTCATAACTTTTATAGTCATAGTTGACAAACGTACCATTGATTTTTTCGACATCGAGTTTTTTATAAAAATTATCGTGAATATATTCCGCTTCAAACGCATCTTCTTCAATATAGGTGATGTCATTATTAAACACTTCTTTAAAGAAATAATACTCATCATTCACAGCGGCTTGCAACAACTTATTTCCGACGTTTTTGGTATTGTCTGAAATAAAATTCGCAGGAAACAAAAACTCATATTTATCATATTCGGAAGTATAGGTTTTTAACTCGTTTGAAGGTTTGCGAAATTGGATAGAATTAAATATTTCTTGCTCGTATTGCAATACAAAATCTTTCTTTCCGCCAAATTTAATGATAATCATTTCCAGCGGCGTTTTATAAATTTGATACTTTTGATAATCGCCTTTTTTCGTTTTATTCACAATGCTAAATCCAGGAAACGGACTCGTCAATGGTTCTTTGGAAATAATATCACCAGGCACATCTTCATATAATAATGGATCAATTTCTTCCAAGGTAATTTTTTCTTCATTCGGAAACTGATCATACGTATTTAAGCGTGTAATGGTTAAATAGGCGCCGTTTGTCATGTCGGGCGCTAGGTAAAACTTTTGCTCTTTATACACAAATTCACGAAGTTCGTCAAACGTTTTAATCGTAATAAAACCATCAGGTGTACTGTACACATTCAACGCAGGTTGTACGTGCAAATCTTCCAAAGCAACTTTCGCTTTCAAGGCAAAATCGGTTTGCTTAGAAGTCAATGGTTTTACGGTATATCCGCGATCTTCTAGCATTTGCAACATGCCTTTTTTTCCTGCCAAATGCGCCGCGCCAACACCTGCAAACACTGTTTTGTGCTGCATTAAAGAATCCATCACAATGACCATGTTTTCGTTGCGTTTGTACAACATGTGCTCACGGTAAAAATCTGTATTTACGGCAGCACCAATAGAATCGAGCAACCAAATATTTCGATCTCTATACGCGTCTTCTTGTACGGTATAGCGGTTTTGATCTTTGAACATTTTTTGAACCCATTCATCCGGTTTTTTCTTTAAAATATTATACGCTGCGCGCGAAGTTAAATACCGCGATTCTTTGATGTTTTCTAAACTAATAATCGGCTTGTTATTCTTTTTTCCAGCTTGATAGATAAACATGTCCAAGTAGGTTTCTTCTTCAAAATCGTCTGCGCCTGCTTGTTTGCGATACAAATATCCGTTGATGATTCTATTATCAAACCGAATAATGCGTCGCACGGCTTCTTTCTTAGAAAAACGTGGATTAAAATTTCGATTATAAAAATTCTCTTCCCCATAACTTCGTGGCGATTCATCAGACATTTGCTCATAATTATGCGCCAGCCATGTGGTCGGATCTGACTCTAAAGCAACCGTTTCCGCTTCTTCTAATGCTTTAAAAAATACATCGTCCAATCGGAAAGCAACTTTTTTGCTCACATGCATCGTTCCGTACAAAAAAGACGGTTTCTCCATGCCATTTCCAGAAACCTCCCAAAGAAGACTTTGTTTTTCTTCTTGAGCATTTAAAAAAGTGGTGCAACACAGAAATAATAGTGAAATATATAATCTCATAAAAAAGGTAGAAAATTTAATGGTAATCGTGTTTTCGGTAAAAATGTCATCTAATGTACTAAAGATATAAATTCTTTCATGTTAACAGAATCATAATGCGTAAAAAAGGCTTTTTAATGAGTGTATAAACATTTCCTATACTTGTCTGCACATAATTGAAGATAGAGTCGTATTTTTGTGTTTAAGAAAAAGAATGAAAAATAAAACAACACAGATGAAAGGTGTATTACTGATAAATCTTGGTTCGCCAGATAGCCCAAACCCAAAAGACGTAAAAACATATTTAGGTGAATTTTTAATGGATGAACGTGTAATTGATGTTCCAAAATGGCTTCGAACGTTCTTAGTAAAAGGAATTATTCTAAATACGCGTCCCAAAAAATCGGCAAAAGCCTATAAAAAAATCTGGTGGGATGAAGGTTCGCCGTTAATTATCATATCCGAACGTTTTCAAGAAAAAATACAAGCGCGCGCCAAAGTGCCTGTGGCATTAGGAATGCGTTACGGATCTATGAGCATTCACAAAGGACTCAAAGAATTGCATGACAAAGGTGTGGATGAAGTGCTAGTTGTACCATTGTATCCACATTATGCAATGTCGTCATATGAAACGGTTGTTGTGAAAACGGAAGAAGAACAAAAAGCACACTTTCCAAACATGGAATTGACGGTAGTGCCGCCTTTTTACAAACATCCAGACTACATCCGCGTACTTTCTGAAAAAATAAAAAAACACATCGCAGACATTGATTACGATCACATTTTGTTTTCATATCACGGAATTCCAGAAAGACATATTCGCAAATCTGATCCTACAAAATCACACTGCAAAATGGACGGAAGCTGTTGCAATACGCCGTCAAAAGCACACGAATATTGCTACAGACATCAATGTTTTGAAACTACAAAATTAGTGGGCGAATATTTAGACTTGCCAGCAGATAAATTTAGCAACTCATTTCAATCGCGTCTCGGTGGCGATCCTTGGTTAAAACCGTATACGGATAAAGAATTTGAACGTTTTCCAGAAGAAGGAAAAAAGAATTTAGTAGTCATCACGCCAGCATTTGTGGCTGACTGTTTAGAAACGCTTGAAGAAATTGCGATGGAAGGTGAAGAAGAATTCAAAGAAGCTGGCGGAGAAGAATATCAGCACATTCCTTGCTTAAACGACGATGACGAATGGGTAAAAGTAATGACACGTTGGATTAATGAATGGAGTGTATCCTCAAAAACTAAAGAAGAAATAACCGCCTAATGGCAACCAACAAATCCGCGGAACTAGGAACGCAACCTATCGGTAAATTGCTCATCGCGCAAGCGGTTCCTGCATCTATCGGAATCCTTGTCATGTCGCTCAATATGGTTGTAGACACCATTTTTGTTGGACAATGGATTGGTGCCATGGCAATTGCCGCAATTACGGTTGTGGTGCCACTTACGTTTTTAATTGCTTCCATCGGAATGGCCATTGGTGTTGGTGGTGCTTCTATCATTTCTAGAGCGTTAGGAAGAGACGATCACGACAAAGCCCAACATACATTTGGAAACATGATTGTCATGTCGTTCGGTTTGGCAATTTTCTTTGTCATTGTCGGACTCATCTTTAAAGAAGAAGCCTTAGCCTTATTTGGTGCGAACGGAAACATATTGCCGCCAGCGGAAATATACTATGTGATAGTCATGTACGGAGTTCCGTTTTTGGCATTGTGCATGACGGGAAATCCTGTAGTTCGTGCGGAAGGCAAGCCAAAATTTGCCATGGTCGCGTTGATTCTTCCTGCGATCGGAAACATATTTTTTGATTACTTATTTATCAATGTGTTGGATATGGGCATGGCGGGCGCAGCTTGGGCAACGTCTATTTCGTACTTTATTTGTTTTCTCTTCATCTATTGGTTTTTCTTATCAAAACACAGCGAACTTAAAATAAAATTGCGTTGTTTCAAGTTAGAAAAAGCCATCGTTCGGGAAATTACAGAGTTGGGCGGTGTTACGTTGGCGCGACAAGGAATGGTAAGTATTCTGTCCATCATTCTCAATCATACACTATTTCAATATGGCGGCGAAACGTCGGTGACCATTTATGGAATCATCAGTAGAATGTTAATGTTTGCACTTTTCCCTGTGATGGGAATTTCACAAGGATTTCTCCCAATAGCAGGATATAATTACGGAGCCGAAAAGTTGGCGCGTGTGCGCGAAAGCATCAATATTTCTATCAAATACGGAACAGGTTTAGCATTGCTAATTTTCGCGGTTATTATGGTTTTTCCAGAACAAATCACGGAGGTTTTTACCAAAGACGAAACCGTAATTCGTGAAACGCCAAATGCATTGCGTTGGGTGTTTCTAGTCACACCGTTAATTGCAGTACAAATGATTGGCGCTGGTTATTTTCAAGCGATTGGAAAAGCGGTTCCTGCATTATTACTCACATTGACCAAACAAGGATTTTTTCTCATTCCGTTAATTCTCATTTTACCACAATACTTTGGAATTTTTGGGGTTTGGGTTGCCTTTCCAATTGCCGATTTACTCTCAACCATCGTTACAGGTTGGTATCTGAATCGTGAAGTGAGACGTACTTTGAAGTAATGAAGTAGTTTTGAGATATTAGTAGTGAGAATTGAGAAGTTTCAAACTACAATTTGCTTCTTATTGAAACTACTTAGTAGTTGAAAAACTAGGATAACTTTAAAACAAAGACGTCACATCGTGATTTTTCTCCATTTCATTTTAAAAGACCACTTGAAAAGACGCTTGCTTTCAGTTGTAGGTTAAGAGTTATAGAGTGATGCGTTAAGAG
>CAZHSA010000232.1:0-6397 GCA_964535135.1 uncultured Kordia sp. | reverse complement strand
AAATTCTTTGACTTCCCAATCGTTTTGATCCCAGCCGCGGCCTGTAATGAAGGGCACATTTTTTTCTTTTTGAAAGTCAAAAATACGCTGAATCACTTCTTCAAAACTTTCCGTTCCTACTAGATCTACGCTTTGCTTATCGGTTCCTAATCTGTAAAAGTGACAATGCGCGTCTATGAGACCTGGTAAGACCGTTTTTCCGTTAACATCAATCGTTGTTTTAGCTTCGTATTTTGTTAAAATATCGCTTGTATTTCCTACTCCGACAAATTTTCCATCTTTCACGGCAAACGCTTCTGCATTGGAAAAGTTTTTATCAACCGTGTAGACTTTTGCATTGATGACGATGGTATCAACTGTTTGTTTTTGTGAACAGGAAAAAAAGGCAGTTAATAGTGATAGTAAGAATAGCTTTTTGATCATTTTGGTTTGTTAGTTTGAACTTCATAGTACTTCTCGATACTAAATTTCTAACGAAATTTCACTCGAAGTGGCGTTTGTGTTTGTAATTTCACTTTTAAAAGTTAAAAATACAATTTTTTAAAATGGTTTTTCTTGTGGAAGAATTCATCTGAAGAAAATTCACAAAAAAAGCGTTTCAAGTGATGAAACGCTTTTCTTTATTTTATATGTTTTCTTGTTTAGAAATCAAATTTATACGTGGCACCAGCCATGATTTGAAATTGCTGTACTGGGAAATTTACCCAACGTTGATAGTCTTGATTGGCAATGTTGTTTGCTTTTGCAAAAACGGATAAACGATCGTTGAAACGATAGCCTACATGAGCGTTTACATCAATAAAACTGTCTAAAGTTACGGTAACTGGCACTACTTGTGCTAAGAAACCTCCGTTGTCAATTTGATCTTTTCGTTCGCCGATGAAGAAGATATTTGCACCTGCAAACCAGTTTTCCGTGATTTGATAGTCTGCAAAGATAGACGCTTCAAGCTCTGGTAAGTTCCAAGCTTCTTCTTGCTGATCGGTACTGTAATTGAAATATTCCGCCTTAGCGCCAAATTTAAAGTTACTCGTAATATCCACATTGATTTCACCAAATACCGAAAGTGTCGAAATATCGTCGTAAATAACGTTAAACGAGTTTCCATACGAGTATCCATTGTCTGGTTGTGGATTGAGCGCGTTGACTGTAAAAAGTGGCTTGCCTTTTTCTGAGATGTAGGAAGCTCTGGCGTTGTAACTTACGTTAGAGGTTAGTTTTCCTTTGATTCCTAAATATCCGTTGTATTGTTGATCCGTTGGAGCGATTCCTAAGGTTGGAGACACGAAAAAGTTTTCTTGTACAAAGTCGTAATATGAGTTTTGTTGTAGGTCACCTTCTATTCCGGCGTATGCGATGACATCATCGCCACTCAAACGATATTGCGCCGTAATTCTTGGATAGATAAAGATGTCGTTCTCGCTGTTTTCCAAATCCATTCCAACATATACTGCGGCTCCAAAGTTTACCGTTAAATCATCACGTAGAATCACTAAACTTGGTGAAATTCCCGCTTTTAGAATGCTGTAATCAATACTTCCTGTTCCGAAATAATTGTTTTCAAACGTTCCGCCAACATAGTCAATATCCACCATCGTATTGATGAGTTCGCCAGCGATTTCCACTTCAAATTCTGGTTGTAGGATCAGTCGGTTTTCGCCTGAGCTTGTTGCATCAAACATTCTTCTATACATGATGTTTCCGCCATTAAAGAAAGAGTTTTCTATATTGACATCAGCTCCCAAATACACATTATGATACGTTTGTTGCTCATCAATTACACCAATTTCCGTTGGAGTTAATCCTACGTCTGGCAAACCATACCAATTGTAAATTTGGTGCTGATAGCCTGCTTTTGCTTTCCATGATAAGTCTCTACCGCGATTGATGTACGCCAAGTCTAATTTTGTATCAAAGAAATTATTATCCAATACTACACCTTCAATATCACCTTGCGACGAGTGATGACGTAAAGAGATATCAAAAGTTTCGTCTCTGCTAATCGCTCTACTGGTATAAAAATCGAGCGCCGCTGTATTGTAATTTCCTAAACCGAGCGATACATACGTATTGTAAATTTTTTCAGGTTTTGCTTTCTTTAAGTTTGCCGCGCGTCCTTTGGCTGGCGTAAACGTAGACGCTACTGGAAACGAAAAGATAGCGTATTTTATTTCTTTCTTTTTTGCGGTTTCCTTGTCATTCAACGAAGGAGTTTGTTTTATTTTGAACGCATCAGACACAGACGGCGTATAGGGTTTTACTACGTTTACGACTTCCGTTCCGATGTTTTCTTTGTCTTTCTCCTTGTCTTTGTCTTTCTCTTGTGCAGTCGCCAAATTTGCTATTAAAAATACCGCCAGAATGCACGTTGATTTTATGATATGATTTCGCATGTTGTGCTTGCTTTGTAAGTTTGTGTTTGATTTCAATGTCGCGTTGCTTTTAGTTTCCACCTTCTTCTACAGGTGTTACAGACGAATTTCGTTTGGCTTCTGCCGCTTTTATTTTCGCCAATTCTGCTTCTGCTTTCGCCACTTCTTCTGGATATTTTTTGAAGTTTTTAATGACACTTTCTAAAATATAAGTTGCTTGGAAAGAGTCTTCTAACGCATACGAGTTTTTCGCCATTAAGATCAATCCTTTGGCACCAAATTGCTTGTAACTCGAATAGTCTTTTACCAGTTTTTGAATAACCGCATTGGAACCTTCATAGTCTTTTT
Source organism: uncultured Kordia sp. (assembly GCA_964535135.1). GTDB lineage: Bacteria > Bacteroidota > Bacteroidia > Flavobacteriales > Flavobacteriaceae > Kordia. The sequence continues at coordinate 3,677 of CAZHSA010000232.1, read as the reverse complement.
CTTTGTTTTTGAAATATGCTTCGTAGTACAACGCTTCTGCTGCTAGTTTTCCTTTGGCAATTTTTTGCACTTCTTCATACGCTGCTTTCGCTTTGTCTTCGTCGTTGGTCGCAATGGCAGATCGGGCAATGAATACATGTGCATCACTTCTGATACGATCGTCAATTTTGTCATTTGCCAATACTTTTGCTGCATAGGCAAAGGTTTCTGAATAATTGTCTTGCTCGTAATTAATTTTCATAAGGTTCGATTGCGCATACGTCACATTCTGCGGGAAATCGGCACTTTCTTCCAAGCGTTTTAGTACTGGAACTGCTTTTGTATAATTATCGGTTTCAAGCAATACTTGCGCCAATCGTGCTAAGGCTTGTTCCGTGTATTCGTTACGTTCGTTTTGCAATACATATTCATAATGCGGAATCGTTTTTTGAGTTTCACCTTTGCTGAAATACGATTGTGCTAAGTAAAAGTTTGCTTTGACAGCATTTAATCCGTTTGGAAATTGCTGTACATATTTTTCAAATCCTTCAATAGCTTTGTCTGTGTTATTTTGGATGAATTGCTTTTCAGCAGATTCATACGTCGCTTTGTCCAATTCGGCATCAGTTACATCGACAAAATCGAGATTTTTCACCCAATTTGCATAGGTTTCTACTTGTCCCAATTCGATATAGATTAATTTCGCCGTCGCAACTGCTTGAATCGCTTCTTCTGTGTTTGGAAATTTTGCTACTACAGATCGGAATTTTGTTAATGCTACTTGATTTTTACCGGTGTTGTAATTGATCAATCCTTGCTTTAACATCGTTTTTGGCACATATGAACTTTTTGGATACGCTTCCACCATTTTTGCATACATGTTCAATCCTTCCGTAGTTTTGTCCGAATTGATATAGGTATTTCCTAATTCATACAACGCATCATCACGCAACGATGATTTTTTGTATTTATTGATGAATTTGTCCAACTCACTTATTTTCGTATCCGTTTTTCCTGTAAAGCCATAACTGATTGCTTTTTGGAAATACGCATAGTCTTCGTCAATTCCTTTCATCGCAATGGCTTTGTCATACGATTTGATAGCGTTTGCGTAGTCGCTCGTTACAAAATAACTATCTCCTAAACGCAAGTAACTGTCATTGACGCGCGCTGTGTCGTCCGCATTGTTCGTAATGAAATTTTCAAAACTCGAAATAGCACTTGCGTATTCTTTCTGCTTGAAATACGTGTACGCTAAGTTGTAATTAATAGTTTGAGCTTCTTCCGTATCAGTGATATTTGCATTGGCAAACGATTTGAAACCTTCTAACGCTATATCATAATTGTCTAATACATAATTGGTTTCAGCTTTCCAAAAGGTGGCTCTTGCCGTGTATTCGGCAGATTCGTTTTCTTTAAGCGATTTGTCAAAGAATGTCAATGCTTCTTGATAGTTGCTATCGTTGAACAACTCAACAGCTCTGTAAAACGCCACTTTTTGGTACGTGCTTTTGTCACTGTATTTTTTGCTTGATTCTAACAGATTCAACGCCGCTTCATAATCTTTCGACGTAATGTATGAACTTACCAAAAGTTCTTCCAATTCTGCTTGATGTTCTGTGTCTGGATATTTTTTTAGATATGCCGTTAATACGGAAGGAACGCTTTCGTACGGATTCCCGATTTCATAGCTCAATCGCGCATAATTCAATCCGGCATCTTCTTGAATTTTCTTTTCAAAATCCATTTGTGAAGCATTTCGAAACGCATTCAACGCTTGTTGTTTTTTATCCGTATTTAAGTAACATTCTCCTAAATGATAGTATGCATTTTGTGCTACAAAGTTGTTTCCGTCTACAATTTTATTGAATTGTTTGATGGCGTTTTCGTAGTCTTTTTGTTTGTAGTACGCATATCCTAATTGGTAGAAATCTGTGTTGTTCCAGCGTCCTTTTTTACCTTTATATGCTTTTAGGAACGGAATTGCTTCTTCATATTCTTTTAGGTTGAAATGACTTTCCCCAATGATTTTATTGAGTTCTGAAATTTCTTTACGATCTGCGTTTGGCAATTCTTTCTTAGACAAGTCGATTGCCTTTTGAAAGTTCCCCAATTTAAAGTTCATGTCCGCTTTAAAGTAGGATAGCTTTTCGTTGTATTCTTCATCTTGAGAAACACCATCAAAATATTCGCTTGCTTCTTTATAGTTATCTTCTTGATACGCAATGTAACCTGTATAATATTTTGCTTGCGAACCGTATTTTGGAGAATCTAATAGTTTTTGAAAGAACTCTTTCGATTTGGCATATTTTTTAGACGTAAAATACGCGTATCCTTTTTTAAAGTTGTATTCTTCTCGCTGCGCGTTGGTTAAGCTTTGATCTCCTGATTTGTCGTACCATTTTAGTGCGCGTGCATATTTTCCATTCTCAAAATAATAATCACCAACATCAATATAAGCTGAATTTCGTTTGGTACTTGTCGGATAGCTTTTTACAAAATCTTCCATCATATTATCTGCGCCAAGCTGATTTAACCGCACCGCACAATTGGCAATATAATAGGCGCAATTTGCTTCCGTTTCGTAATCGGAAGTTCCGCGTTTCACCTTATCAAAAAGTGTTTGTGAAGCCTGATATTGTTTACTGTTGTACAGATGTAACGCTTCGTTGTAATCTTTTAAGTCGTGTGTGTACACTTTGGTTTTTTGTGCGTATGAGAGTTGAAAACATACAAGCACCAAGCATAGAATGAATTGAAGATTTTTTTTGCTCATGAATCTTGTGGTTTTATGAGATTTGCAATGCTTTGCGTTGAATTTCTATTCCCTACAAACATACCATAAATAAATAGGTTTCACTAATTTTGAAAGGTTCAAAAATTCTGTTTTGTTTACTAAATAACGTTGCTTTTTTGGTATAATTATATGAATCGTCCGTAAAAAACAATTTCTTGTTCATATTTGGGATTTCTTTAACATTCCGAAAGACAATTTTGATCGACTCTACTTACTTTTTGAAGCTTTCAGATAGATGTTAAACGACGAAAAATATCTGTACTATTTATCTTTTTTAAATTTCACATGATCGTCAACCCTCCAAAAATCTTTCTTTTTTGCTACAGATGGTTTATCTACGTAGATTACTTTCAATTCTTCTTTTTAAAATCACTTTATATTCATGGAACAAATTCGGTTGTGTGACAGCTACTAGATTTTGTAAAAGTTGGAGAATTTTAGTTCTGTGTGAATGCACATTGTAACTGACCTATTTACTAGCGAAAAAGAACTTCTGTACTCAATCTTATTGGAAAAAATTGAAAAGTTCTGATTTTCAAGCATGTTTTATTAAATTATTCATAATTATCACCTGTAAAAAGTAAGAAATTCATGTATTGTAAGATGGGTTTTGTATCTTAATAGGAACTTTAATTAAAACTTAATGAATCATGAAGAAAAAAGGAATTAAACATTTAAAATTTAACAAAACTACGATTTCAACCATCAACAAAATTAAAGGAGGAACTGATTCTAAACCTTTATCAATTTGTCATTGTAAATCGTATGGACATTGTCCTCCAAAAGAGGCGCCAGCAGATAACAGTCCAGTAGATCAATAATAATGTAAAGCGAACTTCGGTTCGCTTTTTTATGTGAAAATCGCTTTTATCACAATAAGTTTTCTGTATTGCGGTTTAAT
>CAZHSA010000231.1:0-6402 GCA_964535135.1 uncultured Kordia sp. | reverse complement strand
ATTCACGAATGATTTTTTGACTTACTTTTTTTATGATTTAATCGAATTTTTATCAGTCTTAACTAATAGTTAGTTGCTAAAATATATTTCTGTTCTAAAATATAAACTTTACCAATCTTTTTTCAAACAAAAAACCTTTCAAGAAGCTTGAAAGGTTTTTGTGATATTTTATTTGTGTGATGAATTTTATAATTCGTCGTACGTGTCTCCTAAGTTAAAGGTAAGTGAGAAACGCAATGTGTTTTCTAGTGGATTACGAACTTGTGATGCAGAGAATAAATATGAAACATCAATAGTTACTGCGCTATATTTGAATCCTGCACCTAATGTGAAGAATTTTCTAGCTCCTTTTTCTTCAGCTTCATTGAAGTATCCGGCACGAAGTGCGAATGAATCTTGATACCAGTATTCTGCTCCCAATGCCCAAGTAAATTCTTTCATTTCTTCACTAAAACCTCCTGGCGCATCACCAAACGATTGAAAGATTCCAGACACGAAACTTACGTCGTCATCTTGTCCTGCTACGATGATTGTTGGTTCATTCTCGTTTACATCAGGTGTTGATAAATCGTCTGAATCTTGATCTCCGTTATCGTTTACATCTACGAAACCGAGTTGTGGCGGTGTTGGTACTAATAGTTTGTTTACTTCAACACTTACCGCAAGTTTGTTGTATTCGTCAAAGATAAAGTCAAATCCACCACCTAATTTTAATTGTGTTGGTAAGAAGTTTTCTTGACCTAATTCGTCATATTTTAGTTTTGGACCTAAGTTTGAGATATTGAATCCAGCTCTCCAACGCCCGTTAAAACTATCATACGCAACTTCTTCTGACTGATAGTATCCTGCAATATCTACTGCAAACGTACTTGCTGCATTTGCTTCAACGTCTGGCTGCGACTGTAATTTTAAATCTGAACGCAAGAAACGTCCTGTTACCGACATGGCAAACTGATCACTTAAACGCAATGCATACGATGCATCAATTGATAATTCGTTTGGTCTTTCTATTAATGGTGTAAAGTTTCCTATATCCGCTTGTTGCTGTGTAATAATTTCAATTTCACCTAAGCTAAAATATTTGATACTTGCTGACCATGCACTTCTTTCACTGATTCTGTTGTAAAACGTTAAGTTTCCTAAAAAGATATCGTTTACCAAATCACTTAAGTATGGTGTATAACTGATTCCAACTCCTATTTGCTCTTTTACAAAAGCATATTTTGCAGGGTTCCACTGTTGTGAATACGTATCAGGAGAAGTGGCAACTCCGAGTTCTCCCATTCCACCTGCTCTTGCATCTGGTGTAATGAGTAAGAAAGGGACACCTGTAGTAATTACTCTGGTGTCATTTGGATTTACGATTGTGGTTTGTGCCAACATTCCGAAAGGAATCATACACAATATGGATAATAATAGCTTCTTCATTCAGTTAAAATTTTAACAAATATAGGTTTTATTTATAGTATTACAAGTTTTTCAAATTTTTCGACTTTCTGATTAGTTAACGGAGATTTTACAGTAATCTTGTATACGTAGACTCCTTTTGCGAGTTTATCACCAAAATCGTCCTTTCCGTCCCACACGATATCTCTTGACAAAGAACTGAAGTCTTTACCCGAAGATCCTGCGTTTGCTTTTCCTACTAAGGTACGTACTATTTTTCCAGATATGGTAAAAACTTGAATCATAATATCAAGTTCACTTGAACTGTTATGATTGAACCAAAATTCTGTATAACTAACAAAAGGGTTTGGATAATTTAATACATTCGTAATGGTTAATGAGTTGTTTTCATTGAAAACTGTAAATTGAATTTCCGTAGTTGTAGAATTGTTGTACACGTCCCACGCTCTCATTGAAAGTGTATGTGTTCCTTCTTCTAAATCGCGCAGTGGGAATTTTACAACGCCACGCGTATAATCGTTTAGTTCTGTTTCGTAGTAATCGTTTAGAATGATTGGGTTGACTTCATCTCCATCTAAGATTGCAATGATATCATGTCCAATTCCACTCGCGGTATTGATTCCGTTTGCATCAGATAGTTTTGCTAACAAGAAAGGGGATTCATTGGTGATTCCTCCCGAAACAAAACTTTCATCATTTAAGAATAGATTTACGATAGGCGCATCATTATCTACAGGTGCATCTTCATTCAACTCTCCTACTTTGAAGCTTTCATTAAAACCTGTGTTGTCTTCTAAAGTCCCTTCTTTTTCAGCGTAAAAACTGATACGTCCATTTCCAACAGGAATGGTAATGTCACGCGGCACTACAAATTCAAATTCGAAGTTTCCGTCAACAACTTCTGCTTTTCCTCTGAAAATAATTTCTCCCAGTGTTTCAAAATCAAAGACGAATGGAAAGTCGTTTGAAAGCGTTTGACGCTGAATTTTTTTATCGTAAATTGTAGAAAATACAGTTCCGTTATACGAACTTATTAAGTTTCCTGCATCATCCGTTACATTTCCTGCTATTTTTACTCTACTTAATGCTTTTAGCGTATCTGTAGCTTGTGTAATTGGCACATCATTGATGGCTGTCAGATTGACTCTCGGACTTGGAATAGCAAGTTTCATTGCTGGATCTCCAATAAAGAAAACCGTTCTTTTGTTACTTGTCGTGACTAAGTTTTTAGTTTGTCGCAGCGCTTCTGATACAGGCTCATATTCGTTAGAACCATATGAGAATAAGTATCTTGCCAAGAGTTCATTGATGCTCACTCCAACGTTCTGAAATATTTGTCGCGTTGTGGTTAATAGCGAAACTGCGCCACCATTTTCGTTCCAAAACATAAACTCTCCTGCTGTTTCACGCAGTGGATTGTCAAAACGTGTATATTCACAAGTAATTGTGATAAATAACGGAAGACGACAATCGTTTGCTAAGTTTTGCGAGTCTCCTTTTTCAAAAATTCGTTCTCCAGCTAATCCATCTTCTCCACCGTGACCGAAGTAATTGACTACTAGAGAACCTAGTGCAATATTGTCATTGATAGCTTCATTTACTTCTGGATATCGTTCACCAGCGGCAGAAGATTCCTGCACAAATGCATCAGAGTGAATTTTTGAGATATTGATAAATGGTTTTTCGGTTGCAATGACTTCACCAAGCGCATCTAAATCTACTTGTAAGTCTTTGTCTGATTCATTTTCTGCATCATCTGATACAATGGTTACCGTATTTCGCCATCTTCCAAATGCTGCTTTGCTATAATACACAAGTGTTTTGTCGACAATGTTTTTTGCTTGATTTGGATCTAAGACTAGCATTCTCCCCATAGCAACATCGAGACGATCTGTTACTGCCATGGTGCCTTCTTCTTCGTCCATCATTCCGTAAAAATCATCCGTCATATAACCACTCGTTAGGTTAAAACTATCATAGGCTTGATATACAGGAACTATGTTGGTATTTCCTTGAATTTTATCTTTGTAGTCATACGAAGCATCACCAAACATACATACGTACTTTAAGCGATTTTCTGGCGTGCTTGCATTGTCATATACATATTTTATAAAGTTCCGAATTGCACCAATATCAGGGTTTCCTGTATTGAATTCGTTGTAGATACTTTTGAGTGTAACAACTTTTACGATCATTCCTGAGTTTCCTCGGTGGAAATCCGCAATACGTTCAGCTTGCGCAACCATATTTTCAGGAGAAATGATAATGTATTCTACATCGCCATTTGAAAACACACTTCCTTTTACGTCTTGATTTAATACTTGACTGTTAGGTTCTATTGTTGGAATTAAAAATCGTGATGTATCTGCTGCGATGTATTTTCTAATTTCGCCCATAGGAGCTTTAAAAGCGAATGTGCTTGCCGATCCTACATTTGTTACTTTGGTTACGTTCCATATATCCGTAATATCCCAAACTTCAAATATTTTGGCAGCATTTGAAATGACAAATTCTCCCGTTCCAATGATATTTCGTGCATCATTGTATTTGAATATAAACTGATCGTCAACTCCTGTAAGTAAACGTTTCGACTCTACCGAAATATAATCTAGATAGGCAATAGATCCTGCAATTCCGTTATTTTCATAGTTGAGCATAATGTTTAATTCGCCCGAACTTAGGTTCACTTCATCTATGATGAGTCCGTTTCTATTAGAAGGAACTCCAGACACGTTGTGCTCTGTTGCTATTCGCGTATCATTGATTTGTGGAAAAGTGAAGTTAAACGTTGGCTGACCATTAATATTTTGCGCAGCCTGACCGTTGATAAACGTACTCATATTGGTAATACCATTCGAGATTGCCGCAGGCTTAATTCCGATACGTACAGGTTCAGTAGTTACTAAATTTGTCAATGAAAAGTTGAACGTTTGTTCCGATTCAATATTAAAAACTTCTCCAAACCATCTTCGTCCAAGCTTTACAATATTAAGATTATCTTCTTCATGATATTGATAATCATCGTATTCCGTAATCGTAACATCCGGAGCAGCAGTTGGTTGTACGGCTTCTGGAATTCGTTTTCCATCTTCAGCACCATCAACTGTTATAAAATAATAGGTTTTGTCAGTATACGCATTAATGTGTGTTTGACTGTCATCATTAAAAACATCTGGACCTTCTCCAAAGAATAATATGTAATCTTCAGCATTAAACGCGCCATCATCTTCACCCACTACCGTAATTGCATTTTCAGTAACGTCATAATATTCGTTTGCTGAATTTAGGTGTGGAATCATTCTTCCACCATTTCCATAAATTTTTATTTTTCTCGGATTGAGCGTTCCTGTATTGAGTCCTAATTGGTTTAAAAAATTAGCATCTAATCTATAAACACCCGATTTGTCTATCGAAAATCTATAGAAATTTCCGCTAGATAATACAGAACTTGTTATTGCCGTACCGCTTTTTCCAAAAGAATTAGGTCTTCCTGCCAAAAAATTATAGTTGACATCAAAACTCAATACTTTTTTAACGATATTGTTTTCTTTAATTAATGGCGAGACAATTAATATGTGTGCATTTTTGCCTCTTGCACCGGAATTTGCAATCTTTACTTGAATAGAAGTTGGCAGTTTTCGCTTATCAATTCCGCCTAATTTTTGATCTGAAATTGTTTCATAGACCACATTTTTAATTTGAATTGAATTTTTATTTACAAAGCGATCATCGTTCCATTGTGCTATAAAGCTAATGGTGCCGTCGTCATTGGCAACAAAATATTCTTCATTGAATGTTGGTAATTTTACAGATGAATTTTCTTTTGAAAATTCTATCGCAGTATCGCTCCACGTCAAATCAAAGTGCCTGTCTTGTGCGTGCACAGTCAAAAAAAGGAGTCCAGTTAGAAAAGTTAGTATTTTTTTCATTGCATCTTAAACGATAAATACATTGAAATATTATTCGATGTATTAGCTAAATTTTTAAAAAAACAAAATTAAGAATAATAAATAACAACTGTGGTCGTTATATGAAAACTATTGATATTAATAATTGAGGAGAAGCATCATATTAAATTTTGAAATTAATCTTGATATTTTACCTTTAATTACTATATTGCAAACCTAAATTTCTTTCAATACTCAAGTCTTGACTATGAAAAAGCGAACTTTAAGAATTATGCTACTTGTCGCAGTAGTTTCACTAGGATTTTTTAGCTGTAAAAGATCATCATCAAACAATACCTCAAAAGCCACAGGATGGCGCATTGACGGCAAAGATGGTGGATTCGCAGCCAATACAAAATACAAAGATCAGGAAACGGCTCCTGGACTCGTGTTTGTAGAAGGAGGAACTTTTACAATGGGAAAAACACAAGATGATCCTATGCATGATTGGAACAATACTCCAAATCAGCAACACGTACAATCTTTCTACATGGATGAAACAGAAGTAACCAATTTAATGTATACTGAATACTTATATTGGACAAAAACTGTGTTTCCACCAGAAAATGAAAACTACAGAAACATTTATACAGGTGCATTGCCAGATACCTTAGTATGGAGAAATCGTTTAGGATTCAACGAAACGATGACTACAAACTATCTAAGACATCCTGGATATGCAGAATATCCTGTTGTTGGTGTTAACTGGATTCAGGCAGTACAATTCTGTAAGTGGAGAACGGACAGAGTGAATGAAGCTGTTTTAGAGCGTGAAGGTTATATTGCTAAAGGTGTAAAAACTGATAGTATTGATTCTGAAAGTACATTTAGTACGGAAGCATACTTAACAGATCCATCAAAAACATATGGTGGAAAAATTGATGAGTATCAAGGAAGAATTGCTCAAAAAGCAAACGGTAAATCGAAAGATTCTACAGATACAGATAAAAACGTATATGCAAAACGTACTTCAGGTGTTATTTTACCAGAATATCGTTTACCAACAGAAGCTGAGTGGGAATATGCTGCAAAAGGCTTAGACGGTTTA
>CAZHSA010000230.1:0-6416 GCA_964535135.1 uncultured Kordia sp. | reverse complement strand
CGCCGCTTTACACAAACGCACACCATCAATGATAGACGCGTGATTGAGCGAATCTGAAATGATCGCATCTTCTTTTGTTAGCAAAGGTTCAAAAACACCGCCATTAGCATCAAAAGCAGCCGCATACAAAATGGTATCTTCTGTACCGTAATAGTCCGCTATTTTTTGTTCTAATGTTTTGTGAATATCCTGCGTTCCACAGATAAATCGTACTGAAGACATTCCAAATCCGTGCGTGTCCATCGTGTCTTTGGCTGCTTGTATTACATCGGGATGCGAAGACAATCCCAAATAGTTATTCGCACAAAAATTAATAACCGTTTCACCTGTATTAATCGTAATTTCTGCGCCTTGAGCTGATGTAATGATACGCTCTTTTTTATACAATCCGGCGTCTTTTATTTCTTGAAGTTCTTTTTGTAAGTGTTGTTGAATGCTTCCGTACATGCTGTTAAGATTTTTGCAAAAATAGTAACGATTTTTGAGTTTACCATAGCATCTTTTGAGTTTACCGCAATAAAGCGTACTTTTTCGCCATGTTTTTTATGATAAATTCAAAATCGACACTCGCATTATACATATTTCACATTAATTTCTTCATTGATGTACAGCAGTATTTTTTTGGTGACCGAAAAGCTCATTTCCGCTAAAGTATCTGCGTATTCGTATATTTTTTCTACGTAAAACGGATCGTGTTTCCCTGTTTTATAGTCAATAATAATAGTTTCGTTGCTCGGATTGACGACAATTCTGTCTGGACGCAGAATTTTTCCAGCTTTGGAAATGATATCTTTTTCGTTATACACCGTATTATCTTGATGAAAATACGTGCTGATTTCTGGATGATTCACCACAAGACTGATACTTTCTTCTAGTTTTTCGCGCTGTTGCTCGTCAATAATTCCCTTACTTATGTATTCATCTAACACAAAAACCACATCCGACGGATATTTTATTTGCGCCAAGATATCGTGAATCAAATTTCCTTTTTCAATCGCGGCTTCCTGCGAAGTGTCCCACAACAACCCTTGTTTGGTCATTAAATGCAAGTTGTGATCTTCTTTTGCGGTACTGATAAAGTTTTCTTGTGTTATGGTAATGATGTCTTCTGAAGAGTTCGCTTTCGCGAGATTTTCCGCAGAGATACCAAATGTGTAGGAGGAAAGTTCATCGTTCCACATTTCTTTGGCTTTCAAATAATTAATGAACAAGCCTGAAAAGGTTTGCAAACGTTCATTTCCTTTACTATCTACATCTTTTTTGGTGATGATGTGCAATTGCTGCACAGGTCGCGTACAGGCAACGTAGAGAATGTTAAAATTATCCAACTCCAACTGCGAGCGTCTTTCGGCATACAACGTTTCGCCTAATTCGCCGTATTCTTTTATGGTACTGTTTAGGTTTAAATAGGCTTCTTCAAAGCCATTAAAATCGTCTTTATTGATGGGATACCACAGTTTTGGTTCTACTTCTTTGTAAATGTCGGTGTTGGCAAACGGAAAGATGACCACAGGAAATTCCAAACCTTTCGATTTGTGAATCGTCATGATTTGGACAGCATCTTCAGAGCCCGAAGCCATGATGCTGATGTGTTCTTTTTTCTTTTCCCAATGTTCCAAGAAACCTGCAAAACCAAGTTGTTTTTTCTGCGTGTATTCTAATACAAAATCTAGGAAAAACTGAAGATACGCATCAGATTCGTCCGTGAGTTGAAATGCGCGAATGCAATATTCAACCGCTTCATATAATGATAATTGCAAGAAATAGGTAAAGTCAAAATCAAAGTCGGTCAACGCTGTAAACAATGCTTCTGGTTCTAAACCAACATGTTTTTTAAGGAATTGATGTTTTTGCGGAAGTTGTAGTTTTTCGGTTGCTAAATAGTTGAGTAAATGCAGTTTTACTTCATTGTTTTTGGGCTGAATGGCCAATTTTAGTACATCATTGATAAATTGTACTTCCCGCGAACGTTTGATCAACAAGGTTTCTGACGAAATGATTGGAATTTCATGTGCTGATAATGCATCGGCCACAGCAATTCCTTCACTTTTTCTACGTGTGAGCACGCAAATATCTTTGTGTTTAAACCCTTTTTGGAGCACTTCTTGAATTGTAGCCACCACTTTTTCAGGAATGATTTCAAATTCTTCTTCCATCGTTTTGGCTTCGATGAAATCAAAAGAGATGAATCCGCCTTTTTTACTATTTGTTAGCTGTGCGGCACCAATTTTATAGATGTCTTGAAACGTTGTGTCGTAAAAAAACGAAGCAATATGTTGAAAGAAATCATTATTAAAGTTGATAATTTCGTCATAACTACGATAGTTTCTAGGTAAATTTCGAGGATCTTTTTCCACGAAAAATGGTGCTAACTCCTCTTTTTTGTTCAATTCAATAAATTGTTCAGCTTTTCCGCCGCGCCAGCGATAAATAGATTGTTTAGCGTCGCCTACAATCGTCAATGAACCACTTTTAGCGTCTGTAGCTTCCGTTTGAAGTTTGTTTGCAATCAACGGAATTAAGTTTTGCCATTGCATTTCGGACGTATCTTGAAATTCGTCAATGAAATAATGCTTGTATTTTTCGCCCAAACGTTCGTAAATAAAAGGCGCTGGCTCATCTTTGATCGTTTCGCTAATTAAGGTATTAAATTCAGAAATCAGCAATAAATTTTGTTCTTCTTTGATCGTTTCCAGCTCTTGCTGAATAGCGTTTAGGACAGAAAGTGGTGTGGCGTTTTTATAGAAATTCTTTAAAAAACTCAACTCGTACACATTTTCTTTACAACTGTGATAGAGTTCGGTTAATTGTGGTAGTAAACTATCAATGGTGGCTGCTTTGGTAGGATCGAGTGTTTTTTTGTACACATGTCCGTCTGCTAAATTGTCTGCTAGTTTGTTTCCGTATAAACTTTTTTCATTAAAGTCTTTTTCGGCGATTTTTTTAAAGTGATTGGGCAGTGTTTTGCGTAGAAAATCATCGAATTCTAATCCTTCGTGTTGCAATAATTCTAAAACGGATTCTCCAGCTTTAGCAAGTTCTTCCGAAGTGGTGTTGATTTTCTTTTTGAGTACTTCTTTTAACTCGCTAAAATCTTCAAGCGTTTTGTTTTTTAGCTTCCGCAGATGTGGCTTTTCGTTTTCATTCAATAATAATTTGGCAATCTTATTCAAATCGAACGCAATGTCCCAACTTTTATCGTCATCTGCTTTTTCTAGTGCATATTCGATCAACACTTCCGAAATTAATTTGTCTTCACCTGCTTTCGATATCAATTGATCTACCGCTTCATTGAGCAAGGCATCCGTGTCTAATTCTACTTCAAAATTTAAGGGAAGTTTCAAGTCGTACGCAAAAGTTCTAATAACGCTATGCGTAAATTTATCAATCGTAGCAACTTCAAAAAAAGCATAATTGTGCAAAATGCTTTTCAACACTTCTTTTGCTTTTTGTTGCAACTGCGCAGGATGAAGTTTCAAATCGGCCGCTAATTCTAAAAACATCGGTGCGTCTTTTGCAGTTTCATCAAAGGCAAACGCATTTAAGTTTTCAATAATCCGCGCTTTCATTTCAGCCACTGCTTTATTCGTAAAAGTAACCGCTAAAATTTGCTTGTACACTTCTTTTTGAACAGAAGAGAGCAAAATGCGTAAATAGTCTTTAACGAGTGTGTAGGTTTTTCCCGATCCCGCGGAAGCGTTATAAATAATGAAAGGTGTTTTAGACACAGAAGGTTTTTTAGCGTATACACAAAGATAGTTTAATTTATAAAGTAGCGAAAAACAAAAAGTCCAGCTTCAAGGAGAAGCCAGACTTTCTTAGTTCGTATAATTTTTATATTAACAAACGTATCCTGGGCAAGAAATTCCGCCAGAAGGGTTGCAGTCATTTGTTCCACAATTGTTAGTTCCGCAGCCGTTTGTTGGGCAGTTTACGGAACAGTTGGCAAATGTGTAGTTGTTACATTTTGTGTAATTGGTACAATTTACCGTAAGATCACAGTCAGAAATACACGTTTCCGCGATAGATAAGTCAATTGGCTCACAGAAAAATCGCGATCCACCACCTGTAATTTGGTCTTTTCCTAACGTAGATACTTGGGTTTTCTTTAATTGTAATTTCTTAATTAAATTCTTTTTTTTCATGATTTAAAAATTTATAGTTAATGATTTACTTTTCAAGCTTTCAGTAGGTTAGGCTGAAAACCGTATATTATAATAACGAAAATAACATAAAAAACGTATGCTTCAATTTGCAGTATTTTTGGTTTTAATATGTAAGTTATTCGGCAATCATAATTTTTTTGATGATAGTGTGCAGGTCAGTTTTAATATGAACAAAATAAATTCCTTTGTGTAGTTTGTGGCGTACATTCCAAGAAAATGTGTTTTGTTTTGACGCAAATACGGGTTGTTGCAAGGATGCAATTTTGTGTCCTGTCATAGCATAGATTTCAATATTGACCGTAGTTTTTTTGAAAACGCTGATATTAAAATTTAAAATTCCCTTACTTGGATTTGGAAAAATAGACGCCGCCATACTTTTTTCTTTTTCTGCCAGAAAGCCTTCATAACACATAGTTTCTTCTGATGTAATTGCGGATGCTCCATTGTTGCAAATGGCTTGTACTTTCCATAAAAAGCAGTTGTTTGCTAAGGCAGGAAGCACAGTATAGCTATTTGTAAATACTTGTATTGGCGGATGCATACTAATGCCTTTGCATGAGCAGTTGTCATCTGATTGTGATGGAGAAAAAACAACATAACTTGTTGCGCCAATTACAGGATCCCACGAAAGGACATCACCGTTTACGTGTAAATTTTTGGGCGGCGTTGCTTCTTCACAAGTACTACAATCTTTAATGACTTTAAATACTTGTTGCAAGGAAGTGTTTTCACAAGAAGTACCATCGGTAAGCGAAAAAGTTATTTTGTATTCATAATTGGGTAGAAAATACTCAGGATATTGCGCATTGGTAAATGCATCATTTAGCAGCACACGTACATTATACGGAGGAAACCAGTCTATTTCTTGATAATCGCCAAAAACACCTGCAATACCAACACCTACAAAACGTCTTTCAATACTTATTTTATAAAACCCTTCTCCTTGCGATCCTAGTGGATTGAAGTATATTTCATCTTTATCACAAAAAACAGCACGCTCCATGTGTACATAATCTTCAAGTGTAAACTGTGTAATTCCTTGAAAATAGTCTGGCACTACCATTCTGGTTTCTTCAAACATTCCGTTAAGTTCTTTTTTTACACTATGACTAATGAAGTAATATTTGTTAGGATCCACTAAAAAAACAGCATTTGAATTTCCCGTTTGCGTTTGGCTACTCGCTATAACATCATCCAAAGAAGTAGAACCTTGTACTGAAGTTTCATATAAAACCCATTTGTAATCTTGTGGACCAGTATCTACAATATGAGATATAGCAGTTATTAGATAATTACCGTCAACACAAGAATAATTAACAATGTCAAATTCAGGATCATTCATTGCTAGTAAGTTGGTGTTAGTGGCTTTACAGACAAAACTAATTGTCAAAACTAATACTAGCGAAAAAACATTTTTTTTCATGATTTCGTAAAATTTTAAAGATTAGCGTGATAATTGTTTTGCACTTTACTGTGGTCATTTTCAACATTTTTTTTCAACAATCACACACTAAAACTATCAAAAGAAATACGCTTAAAAAACAGAAGTATTTGTCAATAGATATAATGGCACTAGTATTTGAAAAGCTTTTGTTTTAAGTAGATACGAAACCCGTGTGTACTTTCTTTGTTTATAGATTAACTTTATGTGAATATTATCATAATCTTTTTTGGTGACTTCATTTTGTCGACTGTTATGATTAAATTTGTAAACATAAAACTAATGTTTAACTAAATAAAAGAAGAAATATAATGGCTTTTGAATTACCGAAATTACCATACGCATACGATGCCTTAGAACCAAATATTGATGCTAGAACTATGGAAATCCACCATTCTAAACATCATAATGGATATACAAACAAGTTAAATGCTGCTATTGAAGGAACAGATTTAGAAGGAAAGTCTATCGAAGATATTTTAACGAATTTAGACATGAATAATGCTGGAGTTCGTAACAATGGAGGCGGATTTTACAATCACAGCCTTTTTTGGGAAGTAATGAATCCAGAAGATCGTGGATACCTTTCAGGAGAATTAAAAGATGCTATTGAAGCTGAATTTGGCTCTAAAGATGCATTTATCGACGCATTTAGCAAAGCTGCTGCAACGCAGTTTGGATCTGGTTGGGCTTGGCTTTGTGTACACAAAGGAGGAAAAGTAGAAGTATGTTCTACACCAAACCAAGACAATCCGTTAATGCCAGGAGTAACTTGCGGAGGAACACCAATTTTAGGATTAGATGTTTGG
>CAZHSA010000229.1:0-6424 GCA_964535135.1 uncultured Kordia sp. | reverse complement strand
ACGCTCTAATACTTTCGCTGCTGGATTTGTGTTAGATGTGTTACTGATATCTTGAGAAACCGTACCATCGCCAAATAAGTCATAGTTATCAAAGTGTCTTTGAATTGCATAATCACCCACTTGAACATTTGGATACGTTGCAGTATCTACGAATTGAAGTGTAGTTGCATCATGGTATAATGGTAACCATGGTGCTTGTCTAAGAATATCGTGTGTTGATCCGTCAAAACGTCTTCTTCTTGTGTATGAAGGCGCAAAGTTTACTCCTAGTTTTATTTTATCATTTAATTTTGTGTCTAATTTTAAACGCGCATTGTAACGTTTGTAATCATCTGTTAGTAATACACCTTCATCATGATTGTATCCTAAAGATGCACTAAATTTTGTGTTTTTGTTTCCACCACGTGCATTGAATGAGTGTGTAGTGATAGTTCCTCCTTCAAAAATAACATCTTGCCAATCTCTATCAATTCCTGTTGTTTGCGTAAGTAATTCTTTGTACGCAGTTCTGTTGGAAAGTGTTCCTGTAGCAGCACGTTCTGCAGCAGCCGTTTCAGCTACTGTAAAGTAGTAATCATCACTTTGTTTCGCTTCTTTAAAACCAAAGAATGAGTTGTATGAGAATGTAGTTTTTCCGTCTTTACCTTGTTTTGTTGTAATTTGAATTACACCATTAGCACCACGAGAACCATATATTGCTGTAGAAGCGGCATCTTTTAAGATATCAAACGTTTCTACTTCGTTCATGTCTAAATTCCCAAGGAAGTCACTGTCTACAACCAATCCGTCAATTACGATTAGCGGCGCAGAATCACCATTTAAAGAACCGACACCACGAATACGAATTGTAGGATCTGAACCAGCTTCACCTTCTGTCGCAGCAACATTTAAACCTGCTACTTGCCCTACTAAGGCATCATCTAATCTTGAAACTGCAATTTTATCTAAGCCTTTCTTTTCTACATTTAATGTAGACATTGCACCTGTTAGGTTGCTTTTCTTTTGTGTTCCATATCCGATCACAACCACCTCATCTAGCGCATTTGCATCTTCTACCAAACTAATGTTTATGGTTGTTTGCGCGTCAACAATTACTGTTTGCGACGTGTACCCAACATAGGAAAATTGCAATACATCTCCTTTTTTTACATTAATTTGATAATTACCATCAAAATTAGTAGAAGTTCCATTTGATGTGTTCACCACCTGAATATTTGCACCAGGAATAGGTTGGTTGTCAGCTTTGTCCACAACTTTCCCTTTCAGAAGATAGGACTCCTGTGCATACGTTGCAATGCAAAAGAGGAGCATCGCAAAACAGGTAAGCTTAGTTTTTAAATTCATAATTAGGTTTTTTTAATTAGTTAATATTCAACTAATCACTTAAAGCCTTCTTTCTACTGCTAAAAAATTTGTATTTTTGCAATATGCATGTTACAATAAGTAATTATGTATAATTTTACTTCCCTCCGAAAGAAGTAATGATTCAAAAAAGGATAGGCGTGCACCTGTCCTTTTTTTGTGGTCACCAAAACTGGTTAACCAGATTGGTTTACCAAATATATATAATTTTTTGATATTACCAATATTTTCTTAAGATTTATTAAGAAAATGTTAATTTTTGGTTGTTGTTTTTCATTATTCCATAAAATCTTCACGAATAGGACTGAATACATCTATGAGTATTCCTTCTTCCGTACAAATAGCTCCATGCAATACATGAGGCGGAATGTAAACCGTATCGCCTCCGTTGACAACTTTTGTTTCTTCCCCGATCGAAAATTCAAAAGTACCACTTTCTACATAAGTGACTTGACTGTGATAGTGTTCGTGCTTGTATCCAATGCCACCTTTTTCAAAGTGTACTTTTACCAGCATGATTTTGTCATCATATCCCATGATTTTTCGTTTAACGCCTTCACCCACAACTTCCCAATCGAGGTCATTGTCATAGATGAATTCCTTACTCGCTCCAAATGTTTTCATAATTGTATGTTTTTATTTTTTTAATTGATTTTTTATTTCGGTGCTGTTCCTGGACCTACCGTTGCTTCTCTAAACCATACTTCTGTATAGCAGCCATTTTCATATTGCTTTGCAATGTCGCCTCCGTACGTTTCTGCACCAGCACACCAAACCATATTTTTCTCAGGACTTTTTCCATTGGTTTGATTGTATGCACCTTGTTTGAAATACCCTAATTCTCCACTGTACGCTTCCGCACGTTCGGTTCCGTCTTGTCCGATAGGCACAAATAGTTTTTGTACTTGCGCTGGCAGATCAGCTTTGTTTACGTATTCAGATTTGATCAAGTTTTTAGTGAAGGTTTTTGTTGGATGTCCTTCACTTGTAAACGTAAGATACATGATTCCTTTGTAGACATTTACTTCGTAGCTAAATTCTTCACCGAGTTCTATTCCATCTTTAGGTTCTGGTGGATAGTCGTTTTTAGTTTTTCCGATGACCGACATATCATATCCCCATATCGCTGATGAATAGTCCCATCGTCCAGAATTATCATCGCCAGCTGTGTTTATTTCATAGTTCCAAAATACGGAACCTTTTTTGTGACCTGGAAATTTTTTGTAAAATACTTTGAATGGCTCATTTTCGTGCCCTTCTCCACCATGAATTTGTCCAACTACAGTTGAATACGAAGCTGCTACTCTTGCATCTCCCGAAAGAGACACTTGCATCACTTTACAGGTTCCTGTAAGTTTTCCACCTTCTTCAGGTGTCCATTCTCTTTTTTCATGTAATTCCGTTCTGGTGTTGCTTGAATTTTTTGAAGTCACTCCCGAATTTGGAGTTTTGTATACTACCCAACGTCGCGTACCATCAATTACGGTATAGAAAAAGTTTTTGTCTTCAAAGTTGATAAGGTTGTCTTTGCTTGTTCCATCACCCATCAATATTTTAAATTTATCCATGAAGGGAATTATTTCACTTGGATAGACTATTTTTTTGCTTAAACCATCATTCGCTTGAAAATAGCCTGCATTCGAGTAGGCATCATCACTGATTTCAATACTTGCTGATTTGAACCAAACTTCCGCATAGTTGCCATCAGCATATTGTTTTTTGATGTCGCCACCATGTGTTTCTGCTCCTGAACACCATACTTTGTTTACTTTCGGCTCTTTTCCGTTGGTTTGATTGTAGCAACCCAATTTAAAAAAGAGTCCTTCTCCTGTGTATGCTTTTTCACGTTCTACACCATCTTGACCAATTGGCACAAATAGTTGCTGAACTTGCTCCGGAATGTCTGAACGTTTTGCATATTCAGAAGTAATTAAGTTTTTAGTGAAGGTTTTTGTTTCATGTCCTTCACTTGTAAATGTCAGCTGCATCATTCCATCTTTGATTTCAACTTTGTAACTGAATTCTTCTCCTAGTGCAATTCCGTCTTCAGGTTCTGGCGGATATGTGTCTTTGTCAGTTCCTACCACAGAAAAATCGTATCCCCAAATAGGATATGAGTAATCCCAACGTTTGGAGTTGTCATCGCCTGCGGTATTGATTTCATAATTCCAAAATACAGAACCTTTTGTGTGGCCTGGAAATTTTTTATAGAATATTTTTAACGGTTCATTTTCATGTCCGTCCGCACTGTGAATCTGTCCAACCACCACTGAATAGGTTGCTGCTACTGTTGCATCACCTGTAGTAGCCACATTCATTACTTTGAGTGTTGCATTCATAGTCGCTTCTGTTTTTGGCGACCATTTTTTGAGTTGTGCTAATTCAGTTCGTGTATTGTTGGAAGTTCCGTGTGTGTTTCCTGCGTTCGGCGTTTTAAATACAACCCAGTTTCCTTTGTCATCATTTGCCGTGTAGAAAAAGTTTTTGTCATCATAGTCTGTAGCTATTCCTGCGTTAGAACCATCGCCCAAGATTAAATTCCAATGTTGAAAAAATGGTATGACGTCATTTGGCTTCACACTGTTTGCAACATTTTCTTTTTTATCAGTAGGAGTTTCTTTTTTGTTTTCAGCACAGCTATTACAGAGCAAAACGACACTCATCATTAGCAAATAATGGATAAAAACTGATTTGGATATGTTAAATCTCATGTGGTATGATTTATTTTGTAAGACTGTACTTAGTTTTTGGTGTAAAACTCAATAAGGCACTCATCTTCATAAGATAAATGCCTTTTTTGATATTGAAAAATTATTGTTTTATTATTTTTTTGGTGATACTTCCGTCATTGGTTGCAATTCTAACAATATACATTCCTTTCGTAAGATTAGAAATATCAATACTATTTGTTACTCCATTCGCAGCAAATACTTCTTTCCCTAACATATCGTACATGTTTACCGAAACTGAGCCAATTGCATTTGTTTGAATATATAGAATGTCAGTAGCTGGATTTGGATATACGCTAAAATCAGCGGTTGTATTTTCTTCCACTCCTAAAGTCGCATCAGATATTATGAGTTCATTAGAGTAATTGAACGCCTTATCAACTGCATATATTTTATAGAAATTACCTGCTGTGTAGATATCTGTAAAACTTGTATCAGTTCCAATATAGATTACGGTTCCTGTAAGACCGCCTGTTCCGTTTGTGGTAGTTCCTCCAAATTGATAGATACCATTTTGGTTAGGATCATTATCTGCGTTAGGCATTGAAGTGTATTTAAAGACAACATATCCGCCATTGTCAACACCACCTGCAGGAGCTGTCCAACCTACTGTAGCAATGCCTGCATTGTCAGCATAGGTTCCCACAGTTGGATCACTAGGAGCTGTGTCGTCGTATGGACCTGCATATACAACGAAATCATCTACTCTAACTGCTGTTAAATTACTTCCGCTCATTCTGGCAACTGCCCAATGTGATGCATTGATAGCACTTCCTGTTGTCACAGTACCATAGGTTTTAGTCCACGTATTCGCTACAAAAGGTGTCGCATCTGTTTTATTGGTAGTGTTACTTCCTGATGTGTTATTCAAATAAATACCCGGATCAAAGTCGTTTCCAGGATCTGCGCTAGCACTGTAAAAATACTGTATGGTATATTCTGTATTTATTTGCAATTGATTTGGAGCGACAGTAGAAGGACTTTGCAATCTTAAATTGCTACTACCCGCGTTAATTTGAAATTCCGCTGAGAAATCTCCTGTTCTTGCCAATGTTGCATTATCTGTCATATCTCTGATTGCAGAGTTTCCTGTTGAGGATACTGTCCATTCTGTTTGCGGTGTCCCTGATTGACCACTACCCGCAGAACTCATATTTCCCGCAGCTTGAGTTTCCATACCACCATCCATGATAGGAAATTCGCCAATTACTTGACCTGAAGTTGCTGGTGTAGTTGCACCATTGTAAACAATTTGCGTATTTACACGTTGTGATTTTCTACTTGTTAGTGTCGTTGGAGCCGATGAAGAACCAGCTCTGTAATTCAAAGATTGATGCGTTGTATTGTCCCAAAACCAATTTAAGGAACCATTTCCTGAAAATAATAGATTAGGTTGCATAGGATCTGCTGGAACTAAATTAGAGCAATCCCAATCTACAGCAATTTCTAAAGCATCGCCAGTATAATTAAAACTTGAGTCTAAAACAAAACTTACATATCCTGTGGCACCAGGAAAGTTATTTGTTGTATTGAATGTGTATGTTCCAACAATAGTAGCTCCGTTTATGGCATCTGTCCAAGTACCTCCACTAGCGATCACTTCTGTAGCGCTTGAGTTTTTCATGTAAATTACCATCGTAGCATCACCTGAAGCGGTAATAACATTGCTAGAACCTAAGTCAAAGTTTACTTGAGTTATTGTTCCAGATGGTCCTATTGATGCTAATTCCGTTGCAGTATACAACATACTAGCACGAGAAAATACTGAACTTGAACCACTATCTGAACGTTGAAAAGGACCTCTAGTTGCTGAGGAAGATGTTCCTGCTCCTAGTGTAAGCGTTGTTTGCGCTTCTGCAAAACTTATAAAAAGGATTGCTATAAAAAGTAATTTTGTTTTCATATAGTTTGTATTAATGCGTTATGTATAAGTTGTAATATTTTATATAAGAGAATGCATCTGCATCCGTAGTAGTTAAGTAGTTTCCTGCTTTGAAATAGTTTTCAAAAGGCCATTTGTCTAAGCTTACATCTTCGTATACGTACGGTGTGTTGTTATTGAGTTGCACACTTACTCTTGCATCAGAAGCAATGATTTCAAAATCGAATGCATCATAACCAACATACCCTAGATTTTGTTTGATATCTCTCCAAATTGCGCTTGAAGTCGTTAATAATGCATCGCCAGAAGTGCTTTCATCTACTAATGATTTTTTGTGTGACCAAACGTATCCGTCTTTCCAGTAGATTTTGATTAATGGCGGACCGTTGTTTGACGAAAAGTTGAATGCATTTACGTCTTCTTCCGAAAGGATTCCGTGAATTTGCATGAT
>CAZHSA010000228.1:0-6440 GCA_964535135.1 uncultured Kordia sp. | reverse complement strand
TCGCTTCTATTTTACAGAAAGAGATTGTCCTTTTCGGGAAAGGTTTTTCTAATAAACTCAAAGAAGATTTTTATACCGAACTCGCCGTACTTTTGAGTGCAGGAGTTTCGCTGAAAGAAGCGTTAGAACTTTTGCATAATTCACAAAAGAAAAAAAACACCAAAGAAATTTTAGGAACTGTTGTCGAGGATTTGATTGACGGGCAAAGCATGTCAGAAGCAATTCGGTCACACAAAGCTTTTACCGAATACGAATACTATTCCATTAAAATTGGAGAAGAAACGGGAACGCTCGCGGAAGTTGTAAAGCAACTTGGAAGTTTTTTTGGGAGAAAGAATCAACAACGTAGAGATGTGATCAGCGCGCTTACCTATCCAATTATCATTTTGAGTACAGCATTTTTAGTGGTGATTTTTATGTTGCAATTTGTCGTGCCGATGTTTCAAGATATTTTTAAGCAGAACAAAGTTTCTTTGCCAGGCATTACTGAATTTATCATCAGCGTTTCCGCATTTCTAAAATCGTATGGATTGTTAATCTTTATTGGAATGATTGCGCTATTTTCTTCCCGATTTCTATTTAATAAGCAAGAATGGTATCGTCGTTTTAAGGATAATTTTTTGTTGAAATTGCCTTTTTTTGGGAACTTTATTAAAACGGTCTATTTATCACAATTTACGCAAGCTGTGGCGTTGTTATCGGCTTCTAAAGTTCCTGTGATCAATAGTATTCAATTGGTAAAAAAGATGATTGATTTTTATCCCTTGCAAGATGCTCTTGAAAGTGTAGAACAATCTATTTTAAAAGGCGCGACTTTAAGTGAGAGTTTGGCTTCGCATCCTATTTTTAGTGATAAGATGATTGCGCTTGTAAAAGTAGCTGAGCAAACCAATCAGACCGAATTTATTTTTGATCGTTTGAATGTGCAATACCATGAGCAAGTGCAGCGTCAGTCCAAAATGATGTCAACGATTATGGAACCGTTGATTATTGTACTTGTGGGAATTATGGTGGGAATTATTTTAATTGCGATGTATTTACCGATGTTTAAGTTGGGGACGGTTTTGGGTGGATAAAAAAAGAGCAACCTTTTAATAGATTGCTCTCTTTGTAAAATTAAGTAACTATTATTTGGTAACGGTTAGCCATCGTAAAATGACGATTCTTCCCATTCCTAGATGAGCAACTTCATCAGCAGAGTTAACAAATAATTTCGCAGCAGGATCTTGAAGTCCATCATTAGTTATATTAACGGTTGGGTATTGAACAAGTTTTACATCATAATAGCCAAATTGAGGAGTCAGTGATGTAATCTCAGACCAATGTATATTCCCGTCATCTAACTTAATTCCAAAGATGTCCCCTACTTGTATTGTATTAGTATCATCTTTAACTTTTATAATACTATCTCCTACAGTCCAATTCCCAATGTTCAAATCTGCTGATACAGCATGTAAGGACGTTTCTACTCTATTGATGACACTCCAACCTAATGCTGAATTATTTAAGTTTGAGTTTCTGATCCAAGTTCCTAAAGGAAAATCTTGATTCTTTGGAAAAGTGGTTGCCGAAAAATTATCACTAATCTGTGTAGAAGGAATAGGATTGTATATTGGTCCCCATTTGAGTCCTGCGTAGTGATTGTTACCAATTTTATTTGAGAATGGAGATGCTGAATAGTTAATTCCTCCACCTGAACCAATATCAAAAAAATTTGGTCTAATTACGATACCATAATAATCTGTAGGACTGTCTCTTTTGGTATAATCTTCTATACCCGGAAGGATTATCTCATCAATTGGAAGTGATACATCAATATCTGCATAGCCAAAAAAATGATTCCCTTCTATCAAATTATTATAGCTATTTCCACCCGTAATTAATATTCCTCCATAAGGTGTTCCGTTATATAAATAGTCTCTTCTAAGTCCATTATTTTCAAGAATATTTGCTGTAAACACTGAGTTTCTAGTTTCAAAAATCCCTATACCTGCCGAGTTATTTCTATCTGCAGTGTTACCAGATACAATAGCTCCAGAGCAATTTACAATAGCAAACCCCAAATCTCCAGAGTTTCTGGCTACGTTATTTGCACATTTTAGTCGTACAATATCCTTTAATCCATATAAATCAGCAGATCCTCCATCAAAAAAACCATAGTCGGGACCAATGGCAATGTTATTTTCTATTACAATATTTTCATGAAAAGTAGTGCCAATTTCTCCCACTGGGCTTCCGCAGGTAATATCAATAGCATAATGCCCCTTTGTGTTTCCACCTATCCAATTACTGTAATCAACGTTTTGCCCTCCATTAACAGTATTAAGCCCTAATACAGCACCTGATTCATTCCTTGTCAATTGATCCAGCTCATCAATTATAGATACTGACCTTCCTATACGCATATCATTCCCACGTATCCAAACATGATTACTAAAATTACCAGACTGTGTACCATATATTCTAATAGGACTATTATCTAAGGTACTTTCAAATGTATTATTTTCTATATAAATTCTAGTATTGTTTCCTGAAAGTGAAATTCCTAAGAATCCTCCTCTAAACACACAATTTTTAATATTTACATCCGTTACGTTTTGTATTTGAATTCCAGAAAAATACTCATCAGTATCCCCTGCATCTTCAAATGTACAGTTTGTAATATTGATATTGCTGCTAGAAGTTCCATAAACTGAAATACCAATTGCTTTCTTATTGGCGTCAAATTTAATACCTTCAAAAGTTATATTTTGTCTATTGCCTAATGAAATCATGCTAGTACCATTAAAGTTATCACTACATTTTATGATGGCTGTAGAATGAGATGACTTAAAAGTTATGTTATCTGCTAAATTAGGTGCTGAGGTTCCTATAAAAATACTTGATGTAATT
The DNA here is from genome assembly GCA_964535135.1 of uncultured Kordia sp. Taxonomy (GTDB): domain Bacteria; phylum Bacteroidota; class Bacteroidia; order Flavobacteriales; family Flavobacteriaceae; genus Kordia. The sequence continues at coordinate 3,548 of CAZHSA010000228.1, read as the reverse complement.
TCTATAGTTTTATTTCCTGGTAAAAGAATCACACCTCCGCCGTTATCTTTTACATCTTGGATTGCATTATTTATTGCAGTTGTATAATCATTTCCTGAGGTAACATACATTTGATAGGTTGTAGACTCCAAATCATAGATGTCATACTCTACTTGTGCTTGTAAGCTATTAATAGCTGTTAATAGCATTACAAATAAAATTGTTAATTTTTGTTTTTTCATTTTTTTCATTTTTAAAAGATTAATAAATAGTGAATTGCAAATGTTTTTGAATAACATTTACAGTAAAACACACCATAAAAGTGATGTTTAATTTTTACGTAGGAAACCTCAGAACACCTCGTGTTCTGTAGTTGCATCAGTATATTTTTAATTCGGTTTTTTAGGCGTGTACTTTAGGATTTATCCAAAACTCTGAAGGGCAATTTTGGCTTGTAAGTACAATGTTCCCGTGCGGTAATTTTTCTTCTTTTTGTACGATACACTAATGACTTCGCCATATTTAGTGCGTTGTTCCAGTGTGTATATGAGTTGAAGAATAGTATTAAAATGTCCTTCTACAGTAAAAGAATAGGTGTTTATGACGAGTGTCTTTTCTTGAAAAATGTGAGGTTCCAAAAAGTCCACTACTTTTAAGTCATGTTTTTTTGCGAATGTTGCTATGGTATTGAGTAAGTTATTTTGCAATGAAGTGCCCCCAATTTTATATTTGGTTAAGAGTGAATCGTAATACTGTTCTTTCTTTTTGAGCAGCGCGATTTGTTTTGGCGTGTTTTCAAAAATTTTCTGCTCTTTGGCAAGATTAGAGTATTCTGATTTGAGGGCAAACGTATTGGCAATTGCAAATTTATAGCATAAGAAAAGCAACACTATAAATCCAACAATAAGTAACCTGTTTTTTAGTTTATTACTCATTGGACAATTGTATTTTTAGTGAGAAATCTGTGTATGTTTTTGTTTGTGCGCCGTAATTGACAACCGTGACAGTATCAATCCAACCCAAATCTTCTAAAGTTTGAATCCAATCGGAAAACAAGTCACTATCAGTGGAAATTCCTGAGATAGTGATGGTGTTTTGCGTCCATTGAATTGCTTTATTTTTTTTGATGCGTTTTTTGATTGGTTGATAGGTCAATCCTGCTAATTGAATGGTGTTGGGAAGCGAATTGGCAATCGCATCTATATAATAAGAACTTCTCGAAGCTGAATTTTTCAAGATATCATCCACCGTTTTCTGCTTTTCATCTACAACTGCTTTGAGTTTCAATAATTTTTCTTTTTGTGAACTATTTACAGAAGCCGTTTGTTTCATACTTTCAACAGATTCATAGTACGAATTGAACATGAAAAAATTCAATAATAAAATTAATAACAGAAAACCTAGTCCAAATATGATAAACTGACTAAAGAAACGCTTCTGACGAAAGTCAGTTACTAAATTTGTTTCTGTCTCTTCAAAATTAGAAACCGTCGTTTTAGATTGTAATATGTACGATAATGCACCTGAAAAATTCAGCAATTGCGTGTTTTGCACTTCCAAACCATTGATTGAATATGTCTGTTTTGGAACTGCTTCTACGAGTGAAATTCCTGTGATTTGATCACTCTCTTTAGTCAACAAAGCATTCGAAGTATAATAGCTTGGCTGCTCCATAAAATTATTAACAACAGCAGTCATTACATTTCCCAGCGAAAACCCAATAACAGTAATGTTTTGTTTTTTGTACGTTTCTATGAGCTTGTCAACGGTCGATTTTCTACAAATAGCAATGTCGTGGAAACTTCCGTGCGAATCTATTTCATAGTAAAAGTCATTTATTTTTAGATTCGGAAACGCTTCATATAACAAACGATTTTGTTCTTTTTCAGTACTCTGAATGAATTTACTCAGTACTGTATCGTTGTTTACAATTAAAAACGCATGCTGTTTTTTTGGAAGTTTCGCTGCAATATCATCAACAGTTGTTCCTGCAAAGGAATTTTCAATGACAATTTCCTTCTTTTTCTTTTTCAGCAGAATTGCCTCAATAGTCTTGTTGCTATTGTGTTCAATGCCGCAATAGGTATTTCCGTATAACAGATATGTTTTTAGTTTTTCAACCATTAATAAATGACCGTTGGTTTAATAAGTACGGTAAGTCTTGCTTTTGATTTTTGTCTTCTACGCTTGCTGAACAACCATTTTATGACTGGAATTCTAGCTAAAAATGGCACACCATTGCCTTCGTTTCGTTTCTGCATTTCTTCAATTCCTCCCAACACAGCAATGTCTTGATCGCGCATTCTAACAATGGATCGAAATTCTCTTGAACTGATATCTGGCGGCGCGGCATCGTCAATTCGATTTCCAAACGTAGATTGAATGACAAAGATATCTAGCGTGACTTGTCCGTCTCCCGACACAATCGGTTTGATGGAAATTCCAAGTTCAGCATCTATTGGATAGTAATTGGTAATCTCTGAAGTCTGCGGATTATCAGTTCCGTAAATGTTACGTTGTGTGACAGCATAATAGGATGTCGTTCCGTTAGAAAGTGTCGCGCGATGTCCGTTGAGAGTAGATATTTTAGGTGTTGAACGAATTTTGATATCGCCATCTTGTTCCATCGCAGAAATATTGGCAAAGAATTCAGGCACCACTTTTCCTAAGTTAAACGAACCAAATCCATCAAAACCACCAATCACACGATTGACCGTTTCCGCGCCAAGCGTTAAATTGGTTGTTGGAAATATACTTCCGCTCGTACGTGTAGCTTCATCACCAATTCCCCAACTGATACCAGTTTCTACGACTGATAGTTTACTTACATCAATCAGCATGACTTCAATTAAAATGACAGGAACAGGTTTGTCTATTTTTTCTATGAAATTGCGAAAGCGTTTTACACTCGAACTTGGACCGCTTACATAGAAACTATTGAGTTCATAATCCGCCTGAATTTGTAAGTCAGCAATTAAATCCGCAGGTAAAATATTGATAAGCGCTTCTGCCTGACTGCGATTGTTATTTGCCAATCCATTTCCTTGATTGGATTGTCCTGATCTGCTCAGCGTTGCTCTATTTCCATTTGCATTTCCTCCCGAGAAAGAGTCAAATTGATTTCCTCCGCCACCTAATCCAGTATTTTGTCCTACGTTACTACTTCTGGCACGTGTTGTATTTCCGCCACCATTAGGATCTGTTAATAATTCTATAGAACGATGCATTAGTGGAATGATAGAAATTTCGCGTAAGCTTAACTGGTTTGCAGTACCGAAAATATACATGTTTCGGTCTTTCTTGAAAGTGAAAAAGGCTTGTCCTATGTTTCTGTTTTGATTATTTTGATTGCCACGTTGATTGTTGTTTGATCTTCCCGAACCAGCATTTTCAACGATGGAATTCGATTGATTACTTTCAAACATCTTCGTGAGTAAATCATCAAAATAAATACGTTTCGAAGTAAAGCTTGCAACACCTGCATCTGTCAATGGCGTAGAGGTAAATATGTCAATTTCCAATGCCGTTCCAATATCGTGAATGACCGCATCAATAGCTACATTGGTAAA
>CAZHSA010000227.1:0-6449 GCA_964535135.1 uncultured Kordia sp. | reverse complement strand
TAAATTCATATTCTAAAGATTCTTGCTCTTGTTTTAGTTTACGCTCAATCGCTTGCTTGATTGTTGGTGGAAGCGTTACATCTCTAATTAAAACTCTTTTTAAAATGATGTACTGGTCGTCTACAATTTTCTTTGTTTCTTCAAAGATTTCATTTTGAATAGCATCACGCTTACTTGAGTATAATTGTTCTGGTGTGTAACGTCCTACTACACTTCTCGCTGCACTTCGAACTGCTGGTTGCAATACACGTGTTAGGTAACTTTCCCCTTTTTCATTGTGCAATCTTCCTAAGTTCTTTACATCTGGCATGTATTGTACAGAAGCATCTAATATAATATCTAAACCATTGGAAGATAATACAGCCATTTCTTCTGGTACTTCTTGCATACGTGTTTCATAGTCAATCACTCTGTTCCAAGGTGCAATTAAATGAAATCCAGGTCCTAAAGCGTCACTGTCTGAGTCAACTCCTTTTCCAAGTGTTTCATATAATACAGCTGCGTGACCTGCATCAATAGTAACGGCAGATTTTGCAATTGCAATAATTGCTATAATGATGAAAATTAATATTGGAATTCCAATTTTAGGTAATTTGTCCATTTGTTTTAGTTTTTGATTATTTTTTTTGTGATTATTTTTCGAGAATACATTTACGAAATAGATTATTAATATGTGTATTGAATATACTTTTCGTTACATCGTATTTCAAAATTCCAATGCACTATTTGAATGATATGAGATTATTTTTTTTGCGGTTTAGCCACATAGATTACTGTGTATACGTACGTTGCTTATAGATAGCATTGTTAGATTAAACCATAATATTTTCTCAAAAACCACTCTAGCGCAAGGAATACTGCTATGAATGCAAGCAAATATTTCCAATCTATCAAAGATACGACCTTTTCGTTACTTTTCTCAATTGTTTTGAAGCGTTGGTCGTTAATTATTTCTGAAATTATATTTTGAGAATTGTCACTGATGTGAAATGCTTTTCCATTTGTTTTCGCTGCAATTGCTTTCAAACGTTCGGTATCAGCGTTTAAGAATTGTTTTTCAATATCGAATTCCAAGATTTTGAAACTTCCCGATTTACGGATGTTTTTCCCTTCCGCACGTACTGTAAAATTATACGATCCAGGTGGCAGATTGTTCAAATCGACTGTATAAAAACCTGCGTTAAGCAACATTGGATAGGTTGTCGTTTCGTCTGAATCTTTGTTTTTGAGAATTGCCGTAAGATTGGCATTTGCGTCAAATTCATACGAAGGATTGAAGTATTGTGCCGTCAATTGAATTTCTCGATTTCCATAATAGAATGATTCATACCCAACAGTTAAGCGTTCACGCTTTTTGCTCGAAGCTAAGTATTGCACCAATTTTCCAAGAAACGTATCAAATTCTATAAAGTTTTCTTGTGCCAAAAAGCTATTGGCGCGCCATTTCCAAATATTTTCTCCTGCCAAAATTGCAGCGCGTTTGTTGTCGTCTGTATAGGTTGCTAGCAACGCTGATTTTGTTGAAACACCCGATATTACTTGTGATAGAATGATTTCATGCGCTACATTAAATTCCACTTCACCAAACGCATTTTCTAATGGCGGATAATCGGAGAAATCAATATTATCTATTAAGAAGTTTGTATAATTTGGATTGAGTTGTCCTTGCACTTCTTCTCGTTCTTGCAAATCATCTTTTCGGAAACTCGTTTGAATGTCGTTTAGAAAATTCCAATCGGTTTGTGTTCCCGTAACTGTTAATGTATTTTTTTCTAAACGTTTGATATTTTGGTATACGTTTTGAAACTTTGCGCTCGGTTGATACAAAATTACAAGCTGGTAATCGTTGAGTTTTTCTGATGCTTCATTCGGCTTTAAAATATCAACGCCACGAAGTTCATTACTTTCCAAACTTTTCTTTAACGCGCCTAAATCTGGGTGAATGATATCGGAAACTAGTGCAATTTTCACTTTCTGATCAATCACTTCTACGGCAAAGTAGCGCGAATTGTTTTGTGTATTTTTTTCAGCATTTACAGGCGTTAACGTTGCCCGTAAGGTTTGTACGCCAATTTTGGTTGCAGAAATATTCAAGTTGACAACTTTAGAATTGTCCGTTGGTGAAAACGTCAATGCTTTACTCGCCAAACGCTTTCCGTTTGAAGTCAGCACTAAATTCGTTTGAATCGTTTCGTTTCCAGTATACGTCGCAATGACTTCTACCGGAAATTTATTTTTTAAATATGCGTATTTATTCGCGTTGAGCTGATCAATTTTTAAATCCACGAAAGTGGTCGTATCACCAGCAACGACAGGAAATATTGGTTGTTTTATTTTAGACGATAGAAACTGATAGTCGTTTCCATAGGTTTGATTCCCATCTGTAATGAGAATCGTAGGTGCTATGGCATCTTTGTAAAGTTTGTTGATTTCTTTTAACGCTTCGCTAATGTTTGTTTGCGATCCTGTAAAGTTGATAGAATCGCTTTTTTTAAGTTTTTTTGAGAAGGTATACGTATCAATCTCAAATTTATCTTGTAATTCTTTTGAGTTTTTTAATTGTGCAATAACATTCGTTACTTGTGTGTCATATCCTAATTCTGCTACCGACGAAGAATTGTCTACCGCAATCGTTAACACAGGTTTTTCTGTGTAATAACTTTTTTGTTTAAATTTTGGATTGATAATGAGCAGTAATAACGCAAATATGCTTAAAAATCTCAAAAACGAAAAAAGCACTAGTTTTTTAGTGCGTTTTTTCGTTTTGTAATAATAGTGAAATATCGCAACAAGTGCTGATATTAGTACTGCGATACTTATGTATACGATCGTTGTCGTTTGCAATAGTTTGTCTTATTTTGTTTTTATTATTTCAAAAGAATCCAAAAAACGCTGAATGCTTTTGTTTTTGTCTTTGTTTGTCAAGCAAATTACTTGCGAAATGAACATCGAATTTTCTACTAAATACGCATTTATGTAGATAAATCCGCCTTGCATAGCTATTTTGATGCTTCTGCCAGGATATCCGTTGAATTTAACAACATTGTCAAACACCAATTTTCCTTGAACATTAGAAACAGCTCCATTTACAGCTCCATCTAGCACTGTTGCATTATAATCATCATCCGCATCTTTGAATTGCTCTTTAGGATAATCAGAACGTATGATAGAATACAACGCATTGTCGTCTCCATTTTTAGGTGAATACATGATCATGTGCATGTCCAACTCTCCTACAGCTGTAGCTACTTTTTGTACAGTTCTTTCCGGAGTTTCAGGATAGTATGCAATAAATTCTAAGTCTTCAGCTTTGTACTTTTCCCAATTTTGTGCAGTAACTGCGTTGATTGACAGAAATAATACTGTCATTAGTAAAAGTGGTTTTTTCATATTATTAGTATTAGTGGTTTATCAAGTTAGCATTCCACCATCAACGTTGAGCACTTGCCCAGTAATATACGCTGACATATCGCTTGCAAGAAACACACAGGTATTGGCTACATCTTCTGGTGTTCCTCCTCTTTTTAACGGAATTGCTGCTCTCCATCCTTTTACAACATCTTCTGGCAGTTTTCCTGTCATTTCCGTTTCTATAAAGCCTGGTGCAATTACGTTACTACGAATATTTCTAGAACCTAATTCCAATGCCACCGATTTAGAGAAACCAATGATTCCCGCTTTCGATGCCGCATAGTTCGTTTGTCCTGCATTTCCTTTTACGCCTACTACAGAACTCATATTGATGATAGAACCTTTGCGCTGCTTTAACATGGTACGCTGTACGGCTTTCGTCATGTTGAAAACGGATTTTAGGTTGACTTCTATTACTTTGTCAAAATCTTCCTCAGAAATACGCATTAACAAATTATCTTTTGTAATTCCAGCATTATTTATTAAAACATCAATAGAACCAAATTCTTTTACTACTTCTGCAGCCAAGTCTTGTGCTTGTTGAAAATCTGCTGCATTGCTTTGATACCCTTTTGCTTTTACGCCTAATTCGTTTAGTTCTTTTTCTAATGCATTTGCCGCATCTACTGAGGAACTGTACGTAAACGCAACATTTGCACCATGTGCCGCAAATACTTGTGCGATTCCTTTTCCTATTCCTCTACTTGCGCCTGTTATGATGGCTGTTTTGCCTTCTAATAATTTCATACGTATTTATGGTTGATTTTATTTAATTCAAATATAGTCAGAATAGTTAGGTTAGCAATACTATGTTTTAGGATTATTCAGAAATAATCAAGGGATTCAATGCTATTAATTTCACATCGAATAGGTTATAAATTTATTATAAAAAACTAAGAGTTTGCAGGAATTTTATAAAAATGTTTCAAATAGTGTAACAAGACATTCCTTTTTTCGTCACATAAGGATATCATACAAAAAACAAAATCATGAGAAAACTACTGCTTTTTTCCTTTGTATTGCTTTTTATGGCATGCAAAGAGGAAACCAAAAAACAACCTAAATTAGCCGAACTGAAACCCGCACCAAAAATTTCTGTCAAAGATTTTTTTAAGAATTCCGAAAAAACATCGTTCAATTTATCTCCAAACGGTGAATATTTGGCCTATTTGGCGCCATATAAAGACCGAATGAACATTCACGTACAAAAAATAGGTAGCGATGACGTTACACGAGTTACTAGTGTAGAAGATCGTGATATTGCAGGATATTTCTGGGCAAGTGACGATCGTTTAGCATACGCAAGAGATAAAGGTGGAAATGAAAATTTTCATGTTTTTGCCGTAAATAAGGATGGAACAAATGAAAAAGATTTGACGCCTTTTGATGGTGTTCGTTGTGAAATTATTGACGATTTAAAAGATAGTCCAAATTTTATGATTGTTGGATTGAACAAAAGAATCCCGCAAGTATATGATCCATATCGTTTGAATATTAATACGGGAGAATTGGAAATATTATACGAAAACCCTGGAGATATTACAGGTTGGCAAACAGATCATGATGGTAAATTGCGTATTGCAACTAAGACTAACGGTATTGATAATACAATTTTATACCGCGCTACAGAAGATGCTCCTTTTAAAGAAGTAATGACTACTGATTTTAAGCAAACCTTATCGCCTCAATATTTTGATTTTGATAATGGAGATGTGGTGTATGCAATTTCTAACTTAGGAAGAGACAAAGCCGCAATTGTAAAATATGATTTGAAAGAAAATAAAGAAATTGAGGAAATTTTTATGGATACCGAAGTGGATGTAAGTGGTATTTCGTATTCTCCAAAAAGAAAAGTGCCAACATTCATCAACTATACAAGAGCAAAATTAAACAGAAAGTTCCTAGATAAAGACGCCGAGAATCTTTTTAAGATGTTGGAGGAAAAATTAGGTGCAGACAATGTGTATTACATTACTTCAAGTAATAGAAATGAAGATAAATTTTTGATTTATGCTGGAAATGATAAAACCAGAGGAACGTATTATTTTTATGATACACAAACCGAAAATTTAAAACACTTAGCAGATTTGAGTCCTTGGATCAATGCTGAACACATGGCAAGTATGAAACCTATCTCCTACACTTCTAGAGATGGCCTAACGATTCACGGATATTTAACCTTACCTGTTGGTGTAAAAGCGGAGAACTTACCTGTAGTGGTAAATCCGCATGGAGGTCCTTGGGCACGAGATAATTGGGGATTCAACCCAGAAGTACAGTTTTTAGCAAACAGAGGTTTTGCCGTATTGCAAATGAATTTTAGAGGTTCTACAGGCTACGGAAAGAAGTTTTGGGAAAGTTCTTTTAAGAAATGGGGACAAGAAATGCAAAACGATATTACCGATGGTGTACAATGGTTGATTAAAGAAGGCATTGCTGACAAAGATAGAATCGCGATTTATGGTGGAAGTTACGGTGGTTATGCAACACTAGCTGGAATTACAAATACGCCAGATTTATATGCTGCAGCGGTTGATTACGTAGGTGTTTCAAACTTATTCACGTTTATGGAAACCATTCCTGCATATTGGGAACCATACAAGAAAATGTTATATGAAATGGTCGGTGATCCAAATACGAAAGATAGTATTATGATGAAGAAAAATAGTCCTGTGTTTCATGTAGATAAGATTAAAGCAGCATTGTTTGTAGCACAAGGAGCCAATGATCCACGTGTGGTTCAGGCAGAATCTGATCAAATGGTGAAAGCGTTGCGTGATAATGGTGTGACTGTTGAATATATGCTGAAAAAAAATGAAGGTCACGGATTTAGAAATGAAGAGAATCGTTTTGATTTTTACAATTCTATGATCACATTTTTAAATGAAAATATGCGAACGAAAGTTAAAGGATAAATCTTTTTAAAACGTCAAGCTGAACTTGGTTTAGCATCGTATTAAATTAAAATTTTAATTATTTTATAAAAAAAGTGCTTCCAATTGGAAGCACTTTTTAGTATATACAAAATATAAGCTTAT
>CAZHSA010000226.1:1205-6490 GCA_964535135.1 uncultured Kordia sp. | reverse complement strand
ATTGGAAAGGAAAATGTAGAAAAAACCTTGAATAAGTACTTTGACGATTTCAAATTCAAGCATCCAACACCGAATGATATTAAAAGAACGGCTGAAAAAGTTTCTGGAATTCATTTAGACTGGTATTTAACAGATTGGGGACAAACGACCAATACCATTGACTATGGCGTGAAAGAAATCAGCGGAAACAAAGTTGTGTTGGAACGTATTGGATTGATGCCAATGCCTATAGATATTACGGTAAAGTATGCTGATGGTTCTAGTGAAGAATTTTACATTCCATTGCGTATGATGCGCGGCGAAAAACCAACAACTGCTACTAAAAAAGCAGATTGGGCGTGGGCATATCCAACCTATGTATTGGAGACTGGTAAAACCATACAAAGTGTAGAGATTGATCCATCAGAATTGATGGCAGATATTAACCGAGATAACAATGTTGCAACCCAATAAAGAGTAGCAATATGTCATAAAAAAGCGAGATCGTGTATAATGATCTCGCTTTTTTTATTGGGTTATGTCTGTTTTAATTTTTCTGTCGAAGAGCATTTTCAAGCAGCACAATTTTACTTTCTAAATCGTGCAATCGGTCATATACATCTACAGGCTCAGGCATTTGCTTAGAGGCAAACATGGTTACATACCACACTTCCATTATTTCTTCTGCATTGATGGTATATGTTGGATAGTTTCCATCTTTATTGTCAGACTTTAGGATAAGTTTTCCACGTTCTTCTATTCTATTGATCACACGCTTCAGCACAATTCCGTCATTACGACTCACAATAACATAGACACGACCATCTTTAATATCGCTTAAATCTTCTACATACTTACCAAATACCAAATCGCCATCAAAAAATGTACGTACCATGGAATTTCCTTGCACTTCAAAACAACGATACGTTCCATTGGTTAAGTGTGGCATACTAAACGAAGGCAACGTTTCTATATAATCTGCATCGCCATAACCATCTAAATATCCTGCACGTGCTTTAATAGGTACATACACTACATTTTCTTCTCCTTCTTGATTTACAGCAACAACTTGTGGAATTCCAGCATATGTTTGAAGTTCTGGTTTGCTAGATTTAAACAGTTGTGAACTTTTTCCAAATAAATAATCTGGATTGATATCAAACTCATTAATGATACTTGTTAGTAAATCGTAGCCTGGCTTGGTTCTTTTTCTCGATCCATCAGCTTGTGGTCTACCATTGGTAATACTGTCTATTGTTGTGCTAGTTACACCTATTCGTTTGGAAAAAGAATTATTATTTAGGCGAAAATGATCAATAATCTGCTTTATTTTTTCATGTATTCCTTCCATATCGTTCTTCATAATTTAAACATTTTACAAAATATTTCTGCTTTATGTTTGAAATAATCTGTAATTTGTTTATATTTGTACTGTAATTTGTTGCTAATATACGAATATTTATTGAAAATCAAACATTTGTGAGGATAAATGTCGGTTTTATTCTTCATAAATACATAAAAAGCGATACAATATAGACTGACGGTTACGTATTTGAATGTTAACGTTCACATACGATTTTAAAAAAGTAGAATAGATAATAACACCATATAATAGATACCATGAAAAGAAGTAAAGAGCTATTAGATAAAAGAAAAAAATTCATTCACAACTACGTAGAAGACAATTCTGCAAAGCAAATGAAGGTAATTATCAACGAATTGGTTGATAAACTGTTCATTTCAGAAAAGACGATATACAATATTTTAAAGCAATAATTCAGCTAGTCACTCAATACGCATTAAACTATGTATATCTGGAAAGCTCCTTTGCTTACCAAAAGGAGTTTTCTTTTTTTAGAAAACACAAATGCATCCTGCAGTGAATACGGTCATTGTTATATGAAACATTGGTTCTTAGGGTTAGTTATTCATATTCATTTAACAACAACGTATTCAAAAAATCCCTTTATGTAAGGGATTTTTTTATGAAAATACTGTAGTACATACAATTTCAAACAAAAAACAGAAAAACAATAAAATATATTGTAATATGTTTGTTTTATATTGTAATATGTTTTATATTTGTACTCGCTTTTCTAATGAATAGTACATCATTTTGTACGATTCGTATATTAAAATACACTGTTGAGAAGAATCTTAAGAGCATGCAAACCCTTATTCTGGTTAAGAAAATATATAAAAATTAAGTTGCATCAAATCTAAGTTTTTCATTCTCAAATGAATTTCCAACATTTTCATGAATATATAAACCTTGCACTGATAAGTTCAGTCGCAAAAGACAATTGTTTGCCTTTTTTTAAATGAAATATGCAATGATTGTCAAACAATAAAAAAAATTAAAACTATGAGCTTAATTCAAAAGGCATTATCGCAATACGGTGTCACCGAAATTGATGGTAAGGCTGATAATCCTCAAATTATACAATATTTTGAAGTATTAGGATTCGACACTAGCAAACTACACGATGAAACTGCTTGGTGTAGTGCGTTTGTAAATTGGGTTTCTAAAACGGAAAAATATGCATACAGCGGAAAATTAAATGCTAGGAGTTGGTTGAATGTTGGTGAATCTACCGCATCACCCGAACAAGGAGACGTTGTTGTATTATGGCGCGAATCTCCTAGTAGTTGGAAAGGACATGTCGGTTTTTTTGTAAAACAAACCAAACGATATGTATACATTTTAGGCGGCAATCAAAATAATAGAGTTTCTATTAGAGCCTATCCTAAAAACAGAGTTTTAGATTATAGAAAACTATCAAAATATGGAAAAGATTAAACCGTATGCATTTTGGTTATTTGCTTTAATTGCGCCTATTGTTTCCGTGATGTTAACCGTTGCTTTTCTAATTATTGTAGACTTTATCACCGGAACATACGCCGCATTTAAGAAAAATATACCTATTACGAGCGAACGCGTTGGAAATACAATATCTAAATTTTTTATCTATAATTTGGTGGTCATATCTGCCTTTTTGTTAGAAAAATATATTGTAACTGAAATTCCTTTTATGCGCATTATTGCTGGATTTATAGCAATTGCTGAAATAAAATCTATTATGGAAAACTTTAATACTATCTATGGAATAAATCCTTTTAAAGCTTTGGTCAATTTGATTAAAAAAAAGTCTATTGAAAATTTAGAAGAAACCATAGATGCGCTTGTAAACCATGAAGAACAAGATCAAAAAGTTGAAAAAAAATAAAATACTTTAAGAGCTTTTGCATTCTCAACAAAGGCTCTTTATTAATTTGTATCCTCATGAAAAAAATACAAATATCTACCGATCGAATATTGCTAATTGTAACGCTAATCTTGCTTTGGTATACTACATTGGTAAAAGCTTGTGAAAGTGAAACAGAGATGCCATTAGAACCCAATGTTACTAGTGTACAAGAAGAAAAAGTAGTCTATTTTTAAATTGAAACTACCAATAAAATAATTAAAATAACCAATACGAGCATTAAAAGCTCAAAAATAAAGGGTTTCGCTTTTAACTTGTCAATAGCATTAATCGTTTCTTCAGATTCTTTCTCTTTCAAACATTCATTAACGTGTTCTACAAAAGGTAGGTCCTTTTCATGAAAAAAATACTCGGTAAACTTTGAATCAGGAATTTCCCTTTTTACAAAATCTACCTGTTGCCTTTCCAAAGCATTATCAAAAAAGACTTCCGCTTCTTCATTGGTAAATAATTTAAAATAACGCTCTAACTTTACTTTGCTCATTTGTGGTCTGTCTTCAATAAAGATAATAAATACAATCTTATTTTCTATTTTTACCGCGATTCAATACATTTTCATGAAGTATCGTTTTCCAAAAGAAGAAAAATTAAAAAGTAAAAAATGCCTGGAGCTTCTATTTAGTGAAGGAAATGCCGTATCTAAGTTTCCATTAAGACTTATTTACATTGCAACCGTTTTGCCGAAAGATGTACCAATTCAGGCTGGCGTTTCTGTGACAAAAAGACGTTTTAAAAAAGCGGTAACACGCAATCGCATTAAAAGATTGATGCGTGAAGCCTATCGTTTGCACAAAAATGAAGTTTTTAACAGAATATCAACATCCTATGCTTTTATGTTTTTGTATATTGGAAAACACGAACCAACTTTCGAAGAAATAGAAACATCCATGGTTCGCTTGCTAGAAAAATTTAGTGAAAAAGTAGATCCTGTAGACACACTTGACAACTAGCGATCTTGCTAATTATTAATGAAGTAAAAAAATGAAGAAATTATTTAAAAAGAGAGTACTAATTCCTGTATTGGCAATTACTTTTTTACTCGGAGCTGTAAGTTTTAAAAGTGATTTTTTTGAAATTGCAAAGCAAATTGAAATATTCACCACCATGTTTAAGCAATTAAACATGAATTATGTTGATGAAACGAATCCTGCTGAATTGATGGACGACGCCATCAAAGAAATGCTGAATGACTTGGATCCGTATACCAAATTCTATAACGAGCAAGATGTAGAAGCAGCTAAAATTAGAAATGCAGGCGAATATTCAGGTATTGGCGCTTCTGTCCGTAGACAAAAAAATAAAATTACCATTGTAGAGCCGTATAAAGGCTATCCTGCTGATGAAGCTGGACTGAAAGCTGGTGACGAGATTGTAAAGATTGGAGATATTGTGATTGCTAATTTTAAAGAAGATACGGGCGAATTACTAAAAGGTGCTGCCAATAGCAAAGTAAACATTGTGTATAAGCGTGAAGGAAAAGAATATACGACGGAGCTGACGCGAACTAAAATTGAAGTAGATGCTGTTCCTTTTTATAAAATGATTGATGACAAAACAGGATATATCGTATTGGCTAAATTCAACAAAAAAGCAAGTGCGCAAACCAAAGATGCTTTAGAAAGATTGAAAGAAGATGGCGCTGAACGTATAGTGCTAGATTTGCGAGGAAACCCTGGAGGATTATTGCGAGAATCAATTGCGATTGTAAATTTATTTGTGCCTAAAGGCGAAGTAATTGTGACCACAAAATCAAAAGTAAAAAAATACAACAGAACGTATAAAACCAAAAAGAATCCTGTAGATACGGAAATTCCATTAGTAGTTTTGGTGAACGGAAAAAGTGCTTCTGCCAGCGAAATTGTGTCGGGAGCTTTGCAAGATTTAGACAGAGCAGTCGTTGTGGGTGCACGTAGTTTTGGTAAAGGTTTGGTACAACAACCTAAAAAATTGACGTACGGAACACAACTAAAAGTAACCATTTCAAGATACTATACACCTTCCGGACGTTGTATTCAGGCATTGGATTATTGGAATAGAGAC
>CAZHSA010000226.1:0-1195 GCA_964535135.1 uncultured Kordia sp. | reverse complement strand
TGGAAATGCCGTACGAACGAATGAAAGCGATTACAATGCGTTTAAAACGAAAAAAGGAAGAACTGTATATGATGGCGGCGGAATCAATCCGGATATTGAAATAGCATCGCAAAAAACAAGTGATTTTACAAGAGCTTTGATTAGAAACTATGCCATTTTTGATTATGCAACCAAGTTTTACAATCAAAATTCGTTTGCTTCTATCAACGATTTCTCTCCAGCAACGATTGATTACCAAACCTTCAAACAAAATATAGCTGCTGACGGATTAAATTTCTATGAAACCAATACAGAAAAAGAACTCAAAAAAATCATGAGCACCAAAGAAGCTTCAGATTTTGGCAATACAGTTTCAAAAGAATATGATGATTTATTAGCATCTATCAAACAAAGCAAATTAGATGCTTTAGACACGTATAAATCACAAATTGAAGTAGAACTTCAAAACGAAATTTTAAAGCGTTATTTCTACCGTGAAGGTTTATATGAGTATCAATTAACTAATGATGAAGCTATTAAGAAAGCAACTGAAATCTTAGCAGATAAAAGTGCCTACGACGCTATTTTAAATTAAAATACGTAAATACGACGTAAAAAGTTTAGTTTGAAACTATTCTTTTCCGCAGTATAGTAGGGATTTTTCGTTAAAAATTTTTGAAGCCTTGGAAAAAATTTAGAAAAATTCATGCGGTTTTAGTTTTTCCCTAAAAGAAAAACTAAAAATACCTCTGGAAAAGTTCCCTTTCTTTTGTTTCTTTTCTTTGGGAAAGCAAAGAAAACGAAAATAAAACACTGAAAATATAGTTTGTAGCAGAGAGTTTCTAAACTTAATTGTACATATAAATTAAACTAGTTATATCGAACTGACGTTAAAAAAGTAGTTATTCAATAATCATTGCAATATGCGGAATTCCGTCTTCTAGGTATTCCTCACCTATTTGGATAAATCCGTGCGAATTGTAAAATTTTCGTAAATACGTTTGCGCAGAAATTTTAATTTTTTCTGTTTGATATTGCTTTTTAATAGCTGCGATAGAAGCTTTTATAATATCGTGACCATACCCAAAAGCGCGCGCGTTTTCTGAAACCACTACTCTACCAATACTGGCCTTTTCAAAATAATCGCCAGCGTTGAACAAACGAGTGTATGCAACAATTTTTCCGTTGGAATCTTTGCCAATTACATGCAACGCTT
>CAZHSA010000225.1:0-6492 GCA_964535135.1 uncultured Kordia sp. | reverse complement strand
CGTAAACGTTCTCAGAGAAACCATACGGTCCGCCAATAACAAATACTAACGTTTTAATGCCCGAATTCATGCGCTTTTGTAAATAGTTTGAAAATTCTACGGAAGTAAACTGCTTTCCGTTCTCATCTAGCAAGACTAACATGTCTGTAGAAGACAATTTTTTCAAAATCAATTCGCCTTCTTTTTCTTTTTGCTGTGCTTCGCTTAAATTCTTTGTGTTTTTTAGATCGGGAATAATTTCCAAATCAAACTTAATGTAGTGCGACAAACGTTTCACATACTGATCGATCAATTGTTGCAATTGTTTATCATCAGTTCGTCCAATAGCGAGCAATTTTATATTCATATCGCAAAAATAGGAGAAATCGAATAAAACAATGGCAATTCATCTGTTTTATGATTTTCTTAAGCGGAATTTGAAAAATAATGAGATGTCAATTTTGATATGCAACATAAACTTTGCAATTTTGAAACAAATACTATTCAAGCAAAAAAATGATTTCAGAAGCGCAATTTCAAAAAGAATTAGAAGTAATCATCTCCAATGCCATCCGCGAAGATGTCGGAACAGGCGATCATAGTTCATTAGCCTGTATTCCCGATTCAGCTACAGGAAAAGCCAAACTCTTAGTAAAAGACGAAGGAATCATTGCAGGAATTGAATTCGCTAAAATGGTTTTTAACTATGTAGATGCTGACATGGAAGTGGAAACCTTAATCGAAGATGGAAGTCCTGTAAAATATGGCGACATTGCGTTTTACGTTACAGGAAAATCTCAATCCATTCTCAAAGCCGAGCGTTTGGTGTTGAATGCTATGCAACGTATGAGTGCTATTGCTACAAAAACGAATATGTTTGTAAAACTCTTAGAAGGAACAGGCACCAAAATTCTTGATACACGAAAAACAACACCAGGTATCAGAGCGTTGGAAAAATGGGCTGTAAAAATTGGCGGCGGCGTCAATCACCGTTTTGCATTGTATGATATGGTGATGTTGAAAGACAATCATATTGATTTTTGTGGAGGAATCACGCAAGCAATTACAAAAACGAAAAACTATTTAAAAGAAAACGAGCTAGATTTAAAAATCATTGTGGAAGCACGTAATTTGGATGAAATTGCTGAAATACTACAATCTGAAGGTGTATACAGAATTTTGATCGATAATTTTAATTATGAAGATACACGAAAAGCCGTGAAAATGATTGGCGAGCAATGTTTGACGGAATCTTCAGGAGGAATCAACGAAAAAACGATTCGCGAATACGCACTTTGTGGTGTCGATTACATCTCTTCGGGCGCATTGACACATTCTGTATATAATTTAGATTTAAGTCTAAAAGCCGTAGAATAATGTCCAAAGACATCGAAGACAAATTGGATAAAATTCCCATCATCAATATCTTGGTGATGCTGCTCAAGAAGGTAAAACTTCCTGGGCTCGAAGGATTGTCTTTGTATGACTTATTGGAAATGTATATTGTCGGAATCGTCAATGGAACGCTTACAGCGCGTGCTGGTGCCGTTGCATTTAGCTTTTTCATGGCAATATTTCCATCGTTATTATTCTTTCTAAATCTGCTGCCGTATGTTCCTATCGAGAATTTTCAAGCTAATTTTATAGATACAATTACGTCGTTTCTACCAGATGAATCTGCAGCGTTTTTAAACGAAATCATTGTCGATATCGTAAAAAATAAACGTGGCGGATTGTTATCTACTACATTTTTTCTATCCATATTTCTAATGGCAAATGGTGTGGTAGCGATTTTTTCTGGTTTTGAAAACTCGTATTATATTCATCAGAAGCGTAGTTTTTTCAAACAATATCTATATGGATTAAGTGTCGGGATAATTTTGGCATTGTTGTTGATTTTTACCATAGCTGTATTAGGATATGTAGATGTTTATATTCCGTATTTAAGTAATTCGGGAAGTGAAAATTTGGCAGAAAATAACGGAATCGGACTAACGATTGTTCATTATATACTATTAATTAGCATGATTTATTTGGGAACTGCTATTTTGTATTACTATGGAACCTTACGAGGAAAAACAGCAAAATTTTTCTCCATTGGAGCGCTGTTAACCACCATATTAATTGTGCTTACCTCGTATCTGTTTGGAATTTACATCGCCAATTTTTCTCAATACAACGAACTGTATGGCTCCATCGGCGCATTGTTAATTTTAATGCTTTATATCTGGCTGAACGCGAATATATTACTCTTAGGATTTGAGTTAAACGCTTCTATAGATATGCTGAAAGCCCAAAATGAGACGACCTAAATTTATTATGTTTGCATAATAAAAAGTAGTATATTACGAACGAAAATTATAAATAAACCCAATAGAAAATGAAAAAGACAATTTATGCGTTAATCGCTTTTTTAATCGTAGGAATCAGTACTGTAAGTGCGCAACATGAAGTAGGATCGGCAACCTTGCCAAGCACAGTTACTTTTGATGGCCAAGAATTGATATACAATGGCGCTGGTGTCCGTAAAAAAGCATGGTTTAAGCTCTATTCTGGTGGATTGTACCTGAAACAAAAATCAGGAAATGCATACGATATCAGAACGGCAGATGAAACAATGGCGATTAAATTACACATTACTTCTGGCATGATTTCTAGTAAGAAAATGATCAATGCGGTAGATGAAGGTTTTGAAAAATCTACAAAAGGAAAAACAGCACCAATTGCGAATAAAATTGAAACGTTTAAGAACTTCTTTAGCGACGAAATTAACGATGGCGATATTTTTGACATCGTATATATCAAAGACAAAGGTGTTGTTGTGTATAAAAATGGAGCGGAAAAAGGAACGATTCCTGGATTCGAGTTCAAAAAAGCATTGTTCGGAATTTGGTTAGGAACAAAACCAGCTGACAAGAGACTGAAAAGTGGAATGTTAGGAAACGAATAAAAGGTATTTCTCATGAAATCAATCACAATCTGTATTATAGGATTACTTTTTTCTGTACACATAGGGATGGCGCAAAGTGTTGTTGGAAAATGGAAAACCATTGACGATGAAACAGGCGAAGCCAAATCTGTAGTAGAAATTTATCAGCAAAATGGTAAAATATATGGAAAAGTAGTTGACATCCTAAATCCTGAAAAACGTGATGGATTGTGTGAAAAATGCAAAGGAAATCGTAAAAATAAACCGGTTTTGGGAATGCAAATCATTGACGGATTAACCAAAGATGACGATGAATATTCAGATGGAAAAATTCTTGATCCTGAAAAAGGAAAAGAATACAAATGTAAAATCTGGCTAGACGAAGATGATGGCAACAAATTATACGTGCGTGGTTACATAGCGTTTTTTTACCGAACTCAAAATTGGTATCGCGTGAACTAATCACACAAAAAAATCATAAAAAACCACTCCGATTTCAGAGTGGTTTTTTTATGCAAAGTATGTACCTTTGAACAATGGCTAATTTTATAGATGTCATATTACCAATTCCGCTACAGCGACTGTTTACATACAGTATTACAGAAGCAGAAGCACAATTTCTACAGCAAGGAATGCGCGTAGCAGTTCCGTTTGGAAAAACAAAAGTGTACACAGCGTTGGTGTATAAAATTCACCAAACGCCTCCAGAAGTATATGAAGCAAAGGAAATTCAACAAATTCTAGATGAACAACCAATTGTTACCGCAAAACAGCTAAAACATTGGGAATGGATTGCGAGTTATTACATGGCAAGTTTAGGTGAAGTATTCCGATCGGCAGTGCCAAGTGCATTTTTACTAGAAAGTGAAACTATTATTTCTAAAAATAAAGATGGCAACGTTGATGAAAGTCAATTGAAAGACGATGAATTTTTAATTTTTGAAGCATTACAGCATCAATCACTATTAAAAATTCAAGAAATCAGTAGCATTCTTGGGAAGAAAAATGTAGTACCTGTTTTAAAAAGATTGATCGACAAAGAAGTCATTCAAGTATATGAAGAAATCTATGAGCAATACAAGCCAAAATTGGTTCGTTACGTAAAACTTCACACGAAATATACACAAGAAGCGGAACTTCAACAATTGCTAGATTCACTACAAAGAGCCAAAAAACAACATGAGGTCATTCTTACCTTATTTTCAATTGCGGCAAGTACCAAACGTCCAATTTCTGTCAAAGAACTCACCAAACAGAGCAATGCAAGTTCGGCAGTTATCAAAGCGTTGATTGACAAGCAAATTTTGGAAGAATACTACATTCAAAAAGATCGTGTAGAATACAACGGTGATGAAGTAGAAGCTTCCAAACAATTAAATCCATACCAAGAAAAAGCGTTCAATACGATACAAAAGGCGTTTCAAACGCAAGATGTTTGCTTGTTGTACGGCGTCACTTCTTCAGGAAAAACGGAAGTATATGTAAAGCTCATTGAGGAAGCAATAGCCACAGGAAAGCAGGTATTATATCTGTTGCCAGAAATTGCACTCACCACGCAATTAATCTCACGTTTGCAGCAATACTTTGGGGAACAAGTCGCGATTTATCACTCAAAATATTCTGTTCACGAACGCGTGGAAGTTTGGAACAATGTATTGCGCAACAAATCCAAAGCACAAATCGTAATTGGCGCGCGTTCTTCGTTATTACTACCATTTTCGAACTTAGGACTCATCATTGTGGATGAAGAACACGAAACTTCGTTCAAGCAATACGATCCAGCACCGCGTTATCATGCACGCGATGCAGCTATTGTACTTGCTAAAATTCACGGTGGAAAAATTGTCTTAGGCTCGGCAACACCAAGTGTGGAAAGTTATTACAATGCACAAGTTGAAAAGTACGCGTTAGCAACAATTACAAGGCGTTTTGGCGATGTTCTCATGCCAGATATGGAATTAGTCGATATCAAAGAAAAGCATCGTAAAAAGCGTATGAAAGGTCATTTTTCCGATCGTTTGTTAGAAGAAATTTCAGAAACGCTTGAAAACGGAGAACAAGTAATTTTGTTTCAAAATCGTCGTGGATATGCGCCTATAATTGAGTGTAATACGTGTGGACATTCGCCACAATGTCCCAATTGTGATGTGAGTTTAACGTATCATCATTACAAAAACCAATTGCGTTGTCACTATTGTAGTCATCACATTGCCATGCAACAACAATGCTTGGCATGCGGAAGTCATGAGTTGGACACCAAAGGTTTTGGAACACAGCAAATAGAGCAGGAGCTAAACGAACTCATGCCCAATGTAAAAGTGGGACGTATGGATTTGGATACGACACGCGGAAAATATGGCTATCAAAAAATAATTTCGTCGTTTGAACAACAAGAAATTCAAATCTTGGTGGGAACGCAAATGCTGACGAAAGGGTTGGATTTTAGAAATGTAAATTTAGTCGGAATCATGAATGCGGATAGCATGTTGAATTTTCCCGATTTTAGAGCACATGAACGTAGTTTTCAGCTTATTCAACAGGTTGCCGGTCGCGCCGGAAGAACTAAAAAGCGAGGAAAAGTCATTGTACAAACCTACAATCCGTATCATCAAATACTGCAACAGGTTTCTATGGGAAATTATGAAGCCATGTTTACTGATCAATTAAACGATCGCCGACAATTTCATTATCCGCCGTTTTATAGATTGATCAAAATTACACTAAAACACAAAGAGTACAATCGTGTGAATGAAAGTGCAGCATGGTTTGCCAGATCGCTGCGAAACAGTTTTGGTGACAACGTGCTAGGTCCTGAATTTCCACCTATTGCGCGTATTCGAAACTTGTACTTAAAAAATATCTTATTGAAAATTCCTAAGCAGCAATCGTTAGGAAAAACGAAGGAAGTTATTTCGCGGATCAAAATCAGTTTCTTATCTATTTCTGAATACAGAAGTGTCCGCGTTATTATCGACGTAGATACGATTTAAAACCTATAAATGATTATAAATTATACAGTTGAATGTTTTCAGCCTAAAGGTTAAACAAAAAAAAGTACGAGAATTTTAAAAAAATAGAATAGTCGAAGACTAAATATTAGAAAGTGCTTCAGACAATTCCACTTTTTTATTTCTACTTAGCGGGATTAACTGTCCATCAATTTCAACATTTTTACTATTAAAACGATCTACTTTGTCTAAATTTACAATGTAAGATTTGTGAATACGCAAAAATTTATCTTCTGGGAGTTGTTTTTCAAAAGCCTTCATTGTAGATAGTACTACAATATTACTTTCATCTGTAACTAACTTTACATAATCACCCAAAGCTTCAATCCATTTGATGGTGTTCAAAATAACCTTGCGTTTTTTCAAATTACTTTTCACAAAAATGTGATCGTCGTCTTCATTGCTTTTCGCGCCATAGTTAGATTTATCTAGTGCTCGCGCAATCGCTTTGTCAAAACGTTCTTTCGTTAAAGGCTTGTGTAAAAAGTCGGTAACATCATAATTAAATGCTTTAAAAGCATATTCAGTTTTACCAGTAACCATAATCACTTGTGGTGGGTTTTTCAACGATTCTAA
>CAZHSA010000224.1:0-6493 GCA_964535135.1 uncultured Kordia sp. | reverse complement strand
AATTGTTCGCCTACTCTTCTTTGAAAACCCTCAATACTCACTTTTAACTACTTAATTCTTTTTTGTCACGAATGCACGAATTGTTTTTTGTTTGGCTACTTGATTGAAAGAATCTTATTTATTAACTCACATAGAATACATGCCCAAGTATAGATTTTACGGTATTCCCCTACACACTCACGAGTTGCTTTTCGTAAATTTAAGTATCACAAACAAAAATTTTAATCATGAAAAAAAAGAAAATCAAATCGTTACAATTTTCAACATCCGTTGTATCTAATTTAAGTTCAGAAAAAGCAAAAGGTGGAGTTTCAGGTTTTTGCACATCTAGTGTAGGCAATCATCACTGTTATTTTGCCTGTCCAGAATCTGTATATGCACCTTGTGGATGATATTTTGAAAGATAAAAAAATCGAGAACAATTTTTTAACGATCAAATTGTTCTCGATTTTTAATTATTTGATAAAGAACTACTCTTCTACTTCTTGAAACTCATAAATTAGTAATTGACTTTGAATATTCATCGGCAATGCCAAGAGTTTTTTCTCGGGAACGTATAAAATATCACCCACACTGCGTCCAACTGTAAGAATATCTTTTACGTCTCCTTTGTCGTTGATAGTCATTATTTTACCTGTTTTCCATGCAGAAATTATAAAGTTGTCTTTGTCATAAATTTGTATACCATCCAGATTTCCGAGCGTATCTTTTGAAACTTTCGCAATTTCTTTGGTTGCCATGTCTACTTTTAAAAGGTTTCCGCTTTGTTTTTGCTTTCCAGCTTCGCCAACCATATTTCCCCAAGCTGCTACGTACATATCATTTTTTACTTGCAACAATCCGTTTGGATGTTCTAATTCTTCAGATTGCAACCATTCAGAAAATGCTCCATCTTGTGTTAATTGGAATATGGAAGATTTTCTGGTGTCTGACACATATATAGTTCCATCCGAAGCAATAGCAACATCATTTAGAAACTGTGTTCCTTCTGTCGTATGCGTTTTTAAAACTTTCCCAGTTTCTAAATCAGCTTCTACCAAAACAGTTACATCACTTACGTATAATTTATCATTGGTAATCGCAATTCCTTTCGGATCATTTAAGCCTTTTATAAACGTAGTATCAATCACTTTTCCATCTAATGAAATTTTAGCAATACTTCCATCGCCTGGTTCTCTATTTCCAATCAACGAAGCGTATAGCACGTTTCTTTTTTCATCATACACAACAGATTCACAATGTGTTAAACCATTTATCTCATGTGTTAGTTTAGGCTTCAACATTACTTCCTTAACAACTTTTTCTTGTGTTTTAGAAGTTTGCTTTTGTTCGTTCTTACAAGCAATCACACATAAAAGAAGTATACCGATTTTAAAGATGTTTTTCATACGTTGGTTTTTAAATTTCTGTCTAAAATACAGAATCAAATGCAAAGTTTTTTAGTATTTTGCAATTTATGAAGCGAACTTTCCAGCAATACTTATTATTTACCTTCCGATCCATTCTTTTTTGGGTGCTAGCGTTTAGCTTTATGATCATTATTCGTTATTTCGGAATTTTTGAAGAAAAAGGCGTGAGTATTTTACCAAAGTACGAATTGCCATTGATTGATTTGTTGACCTATGTTGCAATTTCTTCTGTCCCTTTCGGGATTATTTATGCGGCAATTGAGTTTCTGTTTGATCGGTATTTGGCAAAAAGTCTGTCTCTTGGCGTCATTGTGTTTACAAAAAACTTTATCTATTTAGTGATTCTTGTTTTTTTGGTGAGTTACGTAGTGGAATATTCAGGCTATTTGTTAGATGTTTCTTTGGAAGAAGAACGTGGCTGGTGGCGCACCAATAAAACGTTTTGGTCCATTATGATCTTTTTTGTGGTCGCTTCTTTGGTATTTTCTTTTGTCAAAATTGCGAACGAAAAGTTTGGCCGTGGTGTGTTTGTAAAGATGCTTCTTGGAAGGTATCGCAAGCCAAAAGAAGAGAAACGAATTTTTATGTTTCTCGATTTGAAAGCTTCCACAACTATTGCAGAGAAATTAGAACATTATACGTATAGTCAGTTGATTCAAGATTGTTTTTATGATTTGAATATTGTGGTGCGAAAGTATGATGCCGAAATTTATCAGTATGTCGGAGATGAAGCTGTGTTGAGTTGGACGTATAAGCGAGGAATTAAGCGAAATAATGCCGTAGCGTTATATTATGCCTTTATAGCACAAATTCAGGGACGACAGCAGCATTATCAAGAAAAATATGGTTTGATCCCTGAGTTTAAAGCAGGAATTCACGGTGGAACGCTGATGGTGACAGAAGTTGGAAGTATTAAAAAAGAAATTGCGTATCACGGCGACGTTATTAATACAACGGCGAGAATTCAATCACAATGTAATACGTACAATGCCAGTGTATTAATTTCAGAATCATTGCTCAACGATTTACAGCTTCCTGAAACCTATATTACAAAAAATATTGACGATTTACTATTGAAAGGAAAAGCAAAAAGCGTCAATATTTATAGTGTTTCTCTAGCGTGAGTTAGAAGCTCACGCTAACTACTCAATTCTAACAATCTAATCCGTTTCTTCTAAAAAAAAGAATTCGTTTACTGGTTTTTTAAAAAGTTCACTGAGTTTCAATGACAAGACTGTTGAAGGCACATACCGTCCTTTTTCGATGGAATTAATGGTTTGCCTTGAAACACCTATCTTTTTAGCTAAATCGTCTTGTGTAAGGTCTAAAATAGCGCGTTCTATCTTGATACGGTTTTTCATTACTGTCTTCTTTTTATCATGTAAAAAAATAATAAGTACATCGTTAGTAAAAACCATAACACTTGAAAGTCACCAACATCGCTCAAAGGTTCTTTGTCTTTTTCAATGATAAATGAGGCTATGTAATTGATTAACGGTTGTAGTAAAGTATAAATTACACCAACGATAAACGCCATAGTAAAAGCGCGTCCTCGAATGTTTTGAATCATTTCATCTTCTATTTTTTCTTTAGAAATAACAATGATTAGTAATCCAACTAATACCACTCTTTTTGAAATGAATCGGATTGTTTCCGAAATTTCCATAGAAAATAGTTTTCGTGCTATTAAAAATAAGAGACACACTGCGACGAGCGCAATTCCTATTTTTTTGTATGAATTGGGCAATCCGAAATTCATAATTTTTCTCAGTCTTCTGTCTTCTGCTTCACAAAATGTTTCTTTTGCCATATTATTTTTTTGATTTATTGACAACTATATTTGATATAATGACAAATATACTTTACATTTTGTAAACTACAATGGATATTTTTATTTTTTTTATAGCGTGAGTTACAAACTCACGCTAGCAATGAGTTTTTTTAATGTACTAATGTGTAAGTTATGTAGATAGCGTCCAAAAGTTTCTCAATACTCAATACTAATACTTCAATACTAGCGTCAAAGGCCTAAAAAGCCAACTCATATTTTGGTTGATCGTTTTGATAATCAAATAGTTTGGAATAATTCATAATGTTGGAGATGCCTTCTAATTGGCAGAGATAGGCAATCACAGCGGAAAGTCCGTTAAAGAGCAATTCTTTGTCTCTAGGATTGTCTGGACGTTTGTTTTTGTGATGAAATGGAAGTTCGTATCCGCAAGCTTCTAAGAAAACAGCTTCTATTTTTAGGAGTTCTAAAGGCGTGTAACCACCAAATTTACGTCCAAAAACTTGATGCACTTTTCCGACATAATTCAACTCAAGTGAACCATGATCGTCTGAAAGATGTTTCCAGCTATCGGAATTGTCTAATATGTTTCCTACGGCACATTGCTTACAACATTCCGGATTGATTGTGTTGTTATGAAATGCTTCATACAATTTTGTAATTGCGTCTTCGAATCGCTTTGAAATATTCATATCACCAATTTTCTTTTCACAAAAGATACAAAAAAGTAAAAAAAAATCTAGTTAAGAAATCGTAAGGAAGTTATTAATTGGAATGAATCTAAATAATTTGCAGAAAAACTATTCTTCTTTTACAATAATCATGGTGGCTTTGATGCCTGTGGTCAAATTCCATTCATTGGCAGAAATGAGTTCTCCTTTGTCATCATACACACGGAATTCGGCAGTATTCGGTCCAGAAGAACCTTGATTCAACGCTTGAAAGTCTATTTTATTGAATCCTTTTTGTAATGTCACATCTATTTTCTTGTATGCTGCACCTAGTAAAATATTTTCTATCACCACCACATCATTTACATAGACGCGAACGCGATCGCCATCTACAAATTCATGATCTCTACAGACAATTTCAACAAATTTTCCATTGCTCTTAAAATCACCTAAATACTGCTCTACCTTATATTCAGGGCGAATTTGTTTGTCTTTGTTGTTGAGTTTACGCTCAAATTCTTTGTTGCGCGTTACATATTGTTCGGCTCCAGTAAAGTTAATTTCTTTTTCTTCTTTGAGTGATGCAAGTTTCGATTTTGGCAATTGGATAAGACTAGAACGCTTATTTACAAACAAACTCGGCGATTTAAACTCCATAATCTGTGGCGCTTTTTCTTGCGGTTTTAGCGGTTCTTTCGGTTTCGGAAATGAAAGTTTAATACGTCCTTTGGAAATATCAGCATCGTTTGTCTTTGTGCTCGTAGAATCTTTTTGCGCATGCATGGTCAGCATCCCGAGAAGGATACATATAAAAGTGATACGAAATTTTAATTTTACACGATTTGTGGACAACATTGCTGGTTTCTTACTCTAACGTTTATGTGCTTTACAATATTACACATTTTTTTAGTTAGATATTAGAATCTTAACATACAATTATTATTCCAATTTTAAAATATTACGCCCATTGAATTTCAGCAAGTTCTAAATGCACGATTTTTTTGATTCCCAAATTGATGTCTTTTCGCTTCCAAAATCCGCTATTTGGATGATGTACTTGATATTCAACATCAATTACACGCGATAATTCTTGTGAAATGATTCCTTTAAAAGCACGCGTACTTCCGTTTACGTAGTAATCAAATTTGTGTTGCTTTAAGTAATTCATGAAGTCGTTTCGATACTTCAGATTGATCCAACCATAAAACCAAAAGTTTAACCGCGTTTGGTTGCTTCCTGTTTTTCCAAGTAAATAATGTAATGAAGTTTGATAGGGAATTAAGGTGTAAAATGTGATTTCAAAATGACTAGTTTCTTCTGATGAAATTTGTTTCATTAATTCTAAAAAACCCGTTTTAAAGCTTTGAAAATATCCTGCAAGCGGATTCATGGCTCTAAATTCATTTTTATAATCGAACTCATTTTTATCAGGCGCTTCTACAGTAAAAAGTACTTTTGTATAGGCTATATCTTCTGTAGGTTCTGCTTGCGGTTTGCCATTTTCCACCCAAAATGTCCAAGGTTTTACCAAATGTGGCACTCTGAAAAAGCGATCTTTTATGATGACAAAATCGCTTTGCACATCAAAAAACGCTTCATTTTCATTAGTAATTCGCTTAAAATCTTCTAGTTTCAAGCTGGTTACGCGTTTACTTTTTCTGTTATATACAGGAATTGTTTGCACAATTTTCATATCGGGGAATACTTTTGCTGTGCATATTTAAGTATTCTTTTGTAGACTGAAAATTATTTTTTTTAACAATGAATTTGTTAATTTCTTTTTGAGTCTTTTGTGAAACCTTACAACAGTAACGTACATAGTAGTTTGCGTTGCGTAGAAAAGAAAACGTCCCTAGTTGTAAAATTAAGGACGTTATTTTGTCTGGTCAATAAATTTAAGCCGAATCAACCAGTATTTTGAAAAATAGTAACTAAACAGCAAATTATGTTAATATCTTCCTATATAAAGTTACAAAAAAAAGAGCCCAATTAAAAATTGAGCTCATAAAAACTTGTTAAAGTTTTTTGATAGTATTGCTGAATTACAAACGTAACACTTTTTATTTTTTGTAGGAAATTATATTTTAATTAAATATATTTTTCTTAATAATTTAACGGTTTTAATTCAAAAATCACAGTTATTTCCGTAGTGCTTTTTCGAAAAAACTAACAAAAAGAAGAAATTGAATACAAATATGTACCATTCTCATTTAGAATTTGATCCAGAATTTTACGTATGATTAGCGTTTAAACGATCGCTGACAAACTCTACTTTGGTTTTTCCGTGTGGCAGTGCTTTTCCGTCTGCATCTAGGTTTACCATCACAATATTATCAACCGTGATGATGGTTTCTTGCGTCATTTTATTACGCACTTCACATTTAAGAATGATGGAAGACTTTCCAAATCGGGCCACTTCAATACCAATTTCTACAATGTCTCCTTTTTTGGCAGAACTTTTAAAATCTATTTCTGATATATATTTGGTTACTACTTTCGGATTTTCTAGCTGTATGATGGCGTATAAAGCCGCTTCTTCGTCAATCCATTCAAGTAATCGTCCTCCGAATAAAGTTCCGTTAGGATTTAAGTCTTCGGGTTTAACCCATTTTCGTGTGTGAAAT
>CAZHSA010000223.1:0-6496 GCA_964535135.1 uncultured Kordia sp. | reverse complement strand
GAAACGTATTTTGTGCATCCGAAATGATGATTGAAGAGAATATTCGGATGCTTTTTTTATGACCACTTTCGTGGGAATGGACACAGAGAAACTACCATTTTCTCATGAAAAAATTTGCTATAAAATGCTTGAAACTTCCCGTAATTAGGCAATTTTCATGTTTTTTGAGGTTTTCCTTTAAGAAGATTCACACTCTAAAATTTGTAGAAAATTTATGCTCCAAGTATTTGAAAATGAAGTGTTTTTATAATGTCCGAAATCTTATTTTGGATGAAAATTCAGGACACATCAATGCGTTTTTCGATATTCGGAAGGTGTGAGATCGGTAAATTTTTTGAACGCTGTATAAAAGGTTGAGCGCGAATTGAAACCACATTCCAAACCAATCGCAACAATGGTATAATTGTCAAAATCGTCATCTTTCAGCAATTCTTTGGCTTGAGCTACACGCAACGAATTGATATAATCTGAAAAGTTATACTCACTACAGGTATTGATCAATTTTGACAAATGTCCCGCACTAATTTCAAGTTCTTCTGCCAATGGCTCCAAACTCAATTTTGCATCTAAAAATCGCTGCTTGGAAACAATATAACGTGCTATCGTTTCAAACTCTTGCTGATGTTTTTCGGACAAATCCTTTTTTGCTTCTGCCGCTACTTTTTCGGTCGTTTCAGACTTCAATGCTGCCAATTTTCCACGCAACATAATTCGATCATGCAATAGCGTATAGCGAGAAGTTCCTTGATATCCAATCCAATACAACAAAATAGACGTCGCCAATCGTAATGGATAATACGAACGATTATCATCAAAATATGTGTACAATACAATGGCTAAAATCCAGAATCCAAGAACGAATCCACCCAAAATCAAAAAGATTTTCAACCATTTAATATCATCATAATTCGCAATAAAATCGAGCAATTTACTTTCCTCAAAAACAATTCGAATACATTTATAAAAAAGAAAAGTAGAAAAAGCTGCATTCACCATTTCTTCAATAGAAGTATATATTTTAATCTCAGCAATATCTGCTTCGGAAGCATTCAAAATAAAAATACTTCGCAAAAGCAATTCCAACACAAACAATACAATGGCAACTTTTAAAAAGCTCCGAACTTTATCTTGAATTTTTAAATAATAAATTAAAAACATGTAAAACATTGGCATAATAAACATATACCAAGGCACTAAAAACTGCCGTAAAAAGAAGAAATCGAAGCGAAACTCTTTGGCAATGAGCCAAGCTTGCAAGTTGTTAAGCGACAAAAAGAAAACCGTTAAGTTCAGAAAAATGATCACTTTACTGACTTTCTTTTTAGAAAATAATGTAAATCCATTGAAGATAAAACCTTGTACAGCTCCAGCAATCAATAAAAAATTAAAAAAATTAGCGCTCATTAATTTTTCTTTGTTGTGAAAGTAGGAAACTCAACTTAAACTTGAAATATTTTTTTACTTTTATTTCATTTAGTGATTTTCTCTAAACTTTACTAAACAGTTAAGGAACTTGCATTTTGTTACCTAGCTGTAAGTGCTAAATTATTTTTAATTCACAATGGGCTTGAAAATATACTTTTTTAAAAACACCAAACTGATCAATGCTGTTGCCGCTAGACAAATTGCCCAAACCAACCGATGATTCAAATGCAGCATTTCAGTCAACAACCAATGGAGTCCAGTACTAAAAACCAATCCGCCAATATCTACAACATACGCTCTATACAGACTTTTGAAATACGACGTTTTATGTGAAAATGTAAATGCGCTATGCAACGCATGTTGGCGTGCAATTCCAATGATAAAAGCTACAATCCAACTCACAGTCGCTTTCGGCGAAAACGGATTTAGATAATATATAATTTCATACGTAACAAATCCTAAAATCACTCCAATCAAAGCAATGATCAACATTCTAATAGTTTCGGATTGTTTTTGGAAGTAAAATAACATGTATACTAGTTTAAGAAAAATCGTTAATCAAAAAATTATCACTTTTTCAACACCCAATACAAACCTCTCGCATCCGTTTGCATTTTCTCAGAAATAAACAAAATAATAAGTTCTTCGATATGTGAAATGTACCCAATCGTCATGGCAGCATAAAACAAGTATTCGTTGTAGCTCCAAGCAAAAAGCACAAAAATGAAGAAACCTTGCACATAACCACCAATTTTTGTGGTGTATAAATGCAGACTTGGATATTGTTTGAATTTGATAAAAGAAACGAGCAAACCAAACACAAAAAAGCCAATAAAAAGCCAAAGCATCCAAATGGAATTGGTCATTTCATCCAATTTAAACGTAAAAATTCCGATAAAAGCCGCAATGAACGTTCCGTTGTCTGCAAGCGAATCTAATTTTGCGCCAAATTCCGTTTGTAAATTGAAACTTCGCGCAATCAATCCGTCTAAAATATCTGTGACTAAATTCACACATAAAAAAATGGCAAATAAGTTTTCTTTTCCACTATAAATAAACCACAAAATAAGCGGAAATGTGAGCAATCGGTAAAAACTTAAAAAGTTGGGAATGTTATATATGTTTTCTGTTTTTTTCATGATTAAAATGATTTTTTAAGGTGAAATTGAACTAAAAGCTGACTAAAAATGATGTGCGTAACACTACTGATACAAAAGAGTAACATTGCAAGTTGCAACGAAATGTTTCCCATCAAAAAGTAAATAAGACTTACGCCAAAAGCAGAATCCATTTTGTCAATCAGCATAAAAAGTAGTTTGTTTGAAGAAGCCTGTGTTCCTGATTGAATGCCTAGTTTTCGCTTCATAAATGAATTTGGCAATTCAAATAACATATACGCAAAACCAAGTGTGAATCCTGTGAAAAATGGTAATGACACTTGAAAATTGAGCGTAAAATTCAACAAAAGCAATAACAAACCATTTATGAACGATACGAATATAAAACCGCGCCAGGTTTTGTTTTTTCCGAATAATTTTACTGAAATCGGTCGTTTCAACTCTGGTAATATATCTTTTTTAATGACGATCATGTGCAGTACATTCGAGATGATGAGCGGCACCAAAACGATAGCGATATGTTGTAAAAAACTATACATCTTCTTCCAAAAATTGAAGCATTCGCAATGCCGTTTGCAATACACGTTTTGAAAAATCGTATGCTACCAAAATACTCGAAACTTCGTAAAAGGAAAGTCGCGTTACTATGTACACTTTAAGTGTATGCGTGTAGGCGCGTAACCAAGTTTCCCAATTCTCATTTTGATACAATTGATAGTGTGTTTTGAGATAAAAATAGAATTCGTCCTTTTTAAAATTTGGCAACAAGGTAAAACTCAAAAACTCCACAATATCACGCTGTGGGAAGTCGATCACCGCCAATTCCCAATCGTAAATTACAGGTTTTCCATTGTTTCGAATGGCGATATTTCTTGGATTACAATCGTTGTGAATGATGGTTTTCTGTACCGAAATTGCTGTTTCTTGTTGTTGCAAATTGTCTATATCACTGTGCAATCTTTGCAAGATGAATTGATCTTTTTCCGCAGCACATTCCGAAATCAAAATCTGCATCATTTTCTTGTATAATGCTGCCGATTTCCATGGTTGAAAAGCTTTTACATACTTAAAATCTTCTGTTGGTACTGTTTGATGAAATTGTGTCATCACGTTGATTACGGAACAAACTGTTGTAGGATTCCAGTGCTCTGGATGATTCTCAGAATTCATAATTTTCATCGCTTCAACAGGCAAAAACTCTTGAATCAGCATAAAAATTTCACGTTTTGGATTGACGTGTTTTCCAAAATATTTTGGCATACATTCAAAACCACTTTTGTGCAAATACGAATACACTTCAATTTCTTTTAGGTGACAATTATGGTATTCCAAATGTCGTTTGGATTGTTTCAACGCATCCGACAATGCGGGATTTATTGATGCCGCAATGGTGTGCAAACCTTTGATAACCTCATCATCCAACGGTTTCGATTTAATCAACACATCTTTCGATTTTGCAACTCCGTCCGGTTGTGTATAGTCAATCTGAAACGGTAAAAATCCAATGATTTTTTTATTGACTTTGGAAGCGATATTTGTTAAAATTCCATTCTCTAACAAATTGTGCGTTTTCGGTTGAATGTCTTGAATTTGCTTGTCTTCAAAAAAACCATTCAAGCTTGATTGTACAAAATTTGATGTCAATTCGGAAGGCAACAACCATTGTACAGGTTTGTTTCTGCCTAATTTTTCATGCGCTTTCGCGAATTCTCCACTGACAATAGCCGAATAGGTTGAAATTTCCAAACCCAACGCAAAACCTGCAATCAATTTGGCAAATCGTTCCACTTTTCCGCTTCCGTAACAATCCATAATTCCCAAAGCTTGCGCTTGTCTCGGCAAGGAAGTTCCGCCGCCAACACTTCCAATAACTAAGTTGGGCAACGTCAATTGCAAGAACAATCCGTTGTCTTTTTTTGCTAAATGCAACGTACCAACACTCGATTCGTGAATGGACGCCAAGTCTTGTCCTGTTGCCACAAAAATGGCCGCAATCGTGTTTGCCACGTTGATATTATAGCCAACCATTCCGTCTTTTTCTGCTAACTTTTTCGACGGATGAAAACAGCGCAGTAACTTATAAGAAGTTGTGCGCAACACTTTCGTGATGATTTCTTCGGGAATCGTACATTCCGCAACCACATAAATACCTCTTCCCGACTCCATATTGTAGCGTGATACTTTTTTATCACAAGCGCCATTTCCTTCAATAATAAAATCGAGCGGCGCAATTCCTGTGGCATTTGTAAAAGCGTCTACCAAATACAACATCGCATGCCACGTACAAGTTGTGGTCATGTTTTGTCCTGACGCGTCGCCTGTTGTGTAGGTAAATTTTGTGTGAATGATATGTGCTTGTTGAATGCTTTCAATCTGAGTCAATGTTGCGTGATTGGAATGTGCTTCCGCCGCTTTTTTGATGTCTAAAAATGAAGTCTCCACAAACTGTTTGAAACGCTGCGCTTCCGCTTCATCTTGAAAAATAAACATCGGCGAACGCGTCATTTTTTGCCATTTCACTTCCGCAGAAAAGCCATTGCTTTTACTAATGACTTTTGCACCACGATTCATGCTGGCAATAAGTGCGCCTTCCAAAGTTCCTGCGGGACAATACGTTAATTCTTGCTTTCCGTTGTCGTTAAAAAGCAATGGCCCTACAATGCCTAAAGGAATTTCAGTACTTCCAATATACGATTCTATATTTCCGCGAATGTCTTGAAACTCCAAGCGCGATTGTGAAATGACGCTGGTATTGATATTTTTTGTCTCTAAAAAATCTAATCGCATGTTGGTGGCTGTGCTCGTTACGAGTCCTCTGCCTGGTATAATCGGTATTTCCATAAGTTTTAAATGTATGTTTACTCAAAAATATTGCAATAATCACATCTAAAATACCAATCAATACAAATAGAGAATTTATTTTTTGTGATTTTCGCAAATATGAAGATAATTAAGATTCTGTAACGCATTGTTTTGTGACTCAAATCGGAATGCTTTAATTTTGCGGTGTACTTTTGAAGTAGCATTTATGACAAGATTGAAAATTGCCAATTTGGACGGAAAGCCTGAAATTTTTCATTCTATACAAGGAGAAGGAAAAAATATGGGACAACCAAGCGTGTTTATTAGAACATCGCTATGCAATTTGCATTGTATTTGGTGCGATACCGATTATACATGGAATTGGGAAAAAACGCGTTTTGCACATGTTAAAGACGCCGATCCTACGTATGCAAAGTTTAAAATGGAAGAAATGATTATTTCGCTTACGCTGGAAGAAATCTACGCTGAAGTTGCTAAAACGGGTTGTAAAAATATTGTCTTAACTGGTGGCGAACCGATGATGCAACTGGAAGAACTTTCAGCCTTGATCGAATTTTTCAACACGAAAGCGGGCGATTATTTTTTTGAGATCGAAACCAATGGTACTATTTTACCAGATGCCACTTTTGAAGGTTTGATTGACCAATATAACGTTTCTCCAAAATTAGAAAACTCTAACAATCCAAAGAAATTACGCGAAAAACCAGCAGTTTACTCTTATTTTTCTACGAACGAAAAGGCGGTTTTTAAATTTGTAATTTCGTCTGAGAACGATCTCACGGAAGTGTTAACCATCTGCAGTACCTATAAAATCCCCAAACAAAAGGTCTATTTAATGCCCGAAGGCACTAACCCAGAAGCTTTAAAAAAGAAGCAACAATGGTTGATAGAAGTGTGCAAAGAACACCAATTTCACTATACCGACCGATTACACGTACATATTTATGGCGACAAAAGAGGTGTGTAATTTATTAATTATGAAATGATTACAATTTCTCACAAACTTTATTTTAAATAATTTTTACCTTTTTGTAACATTTATAGCATTTCGTACGTATAACTAATTGCGTAAGCACAAAGATTAAAATCCCAAGTATATTACATGAGACAACTTAAAATTACCAAGCAGG
>CAZHSA010000222.1:0-6561 GCA_964535135.1 uncultured Kordia sp. | reverse complement strand
TATCGCGCCGCGTTTGGGACGCGGAGGTCGCAGGTTCGAATCCTGCCACCCCGACAAATAGAAAGTCTTGCCTTTGGCAGGACTTTTTTTATATAAAATATATGTGAGCTCGCTCAAAAATATATTTTATATAAAAAAAGGACTAAATGAGCATAGCGAGTTAAGAATTTGCATTTGCAACGAAACCCTACTCAGGATCACGAAGTAATCCTATTTTTTCAAAATATAAGCTTGCTCAAAAAAAAGAGTTTGCAAATAATGCAATTCCGATTTCAAAAACCTTCTTTTAGTAATTATGTACAGATTCAGTTATATTTGTGTGAAACACTAACTAACTAAAACTGCGCATGAATTCTCGATTAATTATTTACGTTCTTGTAATTGCTACTTTTTTTTCTTGCGGAAGCGACACAAAGAAACCTGCAACTCCTTCTGAAACAGCAACGAAAACATCCGAAACGGTTTCCACTAAAAACATCAAAAATTCTAGCGAAAGTGAACCAAAACTTACATTAAATGATAAAATTGAGTTTATAAAATCGAACTTCTCTAAGATTGAAAACCAACTTTCTTCATTCAATAAGAAATTTGTGGAAGAAAATGTCGGTGGCGGAGTTCTTAAAAAGGAAGCCTATTATAAATCAGGAGTTCTACAGAAAGTTATGTTCGGTAATTACGGAGAACATGGCGCTATAGCGCGTACTTTTTATCTACATAACAATACATTGTTTTTTGTGTTTGAGGAAGAATTTAGTGAAGCTGGAATGAGCGGACCCTTTACAAATAAGGAAAGACGTTATTATGTGTATGATGGCGAACTGATTCGTGTGTTAGCAAAAGAAAAGACATCCAAAGAATATAAGAAAGACATGTCTACGGTTCAAAATGTAGATGTCACTGATCAATGGAAAACAAAACAAAATATCATTACTGAGTTTGAAAAAACGCTTCGCGAAACAAGTGCTTCTTTAATAGCATCAAAAGCTGTTGGTTTAGATAATGGACGTTGGATTAGTACTTCCGATCCAAAATCAGGCGTAGAAATTAAAGATGGCACTTTTATCATGTTTTATGAAGGTACTGAAACATCTCCAAATAGTATTTTTAAGTATGCATTGACTGAAAAAGATGGCGTAGAATATTTGAATTTAGAAAATGACATTGGCGATAAGATGATTTATGGATTGCTTGAATATTCAGAGGAAACTATGGTGTTGAGTTATTTGAATCGCGGAAGCACGTTAACCTATCGCAAAGAAAAATAAAAAATGACACACAAAGGCACACAACCCTTACAAAAACGCGGTAGTTATTATCATTTAGAAGTGAAAGCTGACGTGGTGAATCAATGGGAAAAGAAACGCGCCACACGCTTAATTTGCACAATTGATGATCATGTAACTTTACGTTGCGGATTGAATCATTTGGGAAATGGTGATTTTTACATTATGCTTGCCAAAAAATACATCAAACAAATCGGTAAAGAAGCGGGTGAGATGATAGCTTACAAATTGGAAATTGATCCAAATCCGCTTGGCGTCGATATTCCAGAAGTTTTAGAAGTGTTTTTAGCCCAAGATCCTGATGCGCAAGCAATTTTTGACAAGTTAACTGACGGACGAAAACGAACTCTGATCTTTAGCATTTTACGCATAAAAAATATAGATAAGCAAGTAGAAAGCATTTTAAAATTTTTACAAGCAGAACACGAAAAACAACGCGCCAAAAAAAGTAATTGGTAACCTTATATTTATGACCGAATTTACAGAACGTTATCAAAAACTATCCAAAGCAGCATTACTAGAAATCATTGCGAATGCTTCCAGTTATAAAGTAACAGCGGTTGAAACAGCAAAACTAGAGTTGTTGACTCGCGGGGTTTCAGAAGAAGATTTGAATGAAATAATAGCCGTAAATTTAGAAGAAGCAGCGCAACAACAAAAGCTTCTGAATGAACAGCAAAAAAACAAGCAAACTAAGAAAAATGTTTTCTTCAATTCTGTAAATCCTTTTCTCAAAGGATTGGAATCACATGAACGGCAAATTCGTTTGTTAAGCTGGATGTTTTCAATAATTTCTATATGTGTCGTCTTCATTATATGTTATTTTATTATTGAAAATTACAGTTTTTTCATGGTACTTTTAAGGTATCCTTTTGAAGAGACTTTTGGATACTATTTTGCAGATGTAAAAGCATCGTATTTGGTATCTGTTATCTTATTTATACTTTCAATTATTGTAGGTGCTGCGGTATTTTGGAAGCGCAATCGTATCGGCTGGATATTAATGACAATTGGTATTATTGGCTCTTCAATAGCATTTGTAATGCCATTGGTGCACCTTCTTTTTTTTACACCACAACATCAAGCAAATGAAATCATTGATGAATTCATGATGTCAGATATTACAATAGTAAAGAATATATGCTACACTATTTTCTTTATGTTTAGTTTGTATGTATTGTTTAAAGGAAAAGTGAGAAATGTTTTTAATGTAAATAGCATCAGTGTGTACTTAACTGTATTATTGGCAATACTTTTACAATTCTTTATTTGGTATCCTTTCTTGAGAATCTAATCAAGCAACGTCAAAACAGTATCTACAGAAGCTAGCAATGCTTTTTCGTCTGCATCTGTTTTAGAAACGACTTTAATTCCGTTGAAAAAAGTGTGTAGGAGTGAAGCTAAATTTTGAATGTTTTTTGTTGCTGAAATTTCCCCTGAATCGACACCTTTTTTCAGGAAATTTTCAAAAGTAGCGATCATAAAAGCTTTATTCTCGTTGATAACATTCAGCATTTCAGTGTCATTTGGAACCAATTCTGTTGCCACATTAATTACAAAACAACCTTTGCGTTCGGCATCGCATGCAGCTTCAGAAATTCCGCTTTCAAAAAGTGCACGAACCCCTTTTTTTACACTTTCTTGACTTTCTAAAAATGCTTGCAATTGCTGTCGATTTGTAGTTCTGTAATGCGCAAAAGCTTTGTCGAACAATTCTTTTTTTCCACCGTACGTATCATAAATACTCGCACGATTGATGCCTAAGTAATTCACCAAATCCTGCATGGAAGTTGCGTGAAACCCATTTCGCCAAAACAAGCACATGGCTTTGTTTAACGTTTCTTCTTCATTAAATTTTTTGACTCTTGGCATAGCATTTAAAAATTGTAGCGACAGTATACACTATCGCTACAAAAATACATATTTAATACGAGTTTGAAATTGAACTCGAATTTGAAATTAGTATCATTAACTCAACAATGGATTTACGTTCATTCCGCCATCAACATTGTATTCACTTCCTGTGATGAATGATGCTTCATCGGACGCTAAAAAAGCGACCAAATTGGCAACATCTTCTGGTTGTCCAAATCGTTTTAGGGGAATGCGTTCCTGCATGGCTTGTGCTAATCCGTTTAATTGTTCTTCTGGCATTCCAGTTTTTCCAAAAATTGGTGTTTCAACAGGTCCAGGGTTTACAGCATTTACACGAATTTTTCTAGGTGCTAATTCTGTCGCAGCTGTTCTAGTGTACGAATTTAATGCCGCTTTTGTCGCACCATAAATTGCTGTATTTGGCATTCCTGTATAGGCATTAATAGAAGACAAGTTAATGATTGACGCACCATCATTTAGGATAGGCAAAAACTTTTCGGTCGTAAAAACGGCGCCTTTAAAATTAATTCCGAATTGTGTATCGTACACTTCTTCTGTAATCTGCCCGACTGGAGCTGGTGTAAAGATTCCAGCATTTACAAACAACACATCTACATTTCCATGTGATTCTTTCACTTCTTTGACTAAATTATCAATAGCGTCAAGTGAAGTTACATCGGCTACAATTCCTCTTACACCTAATTCTGAAGCGGCTTTTGCCACGCGTTCTTCCGATCTTCCTGTAATAATCACATTGGCACCTTGCGCTTTTAATTTTGCAGCAGATGCATATCCAATTCCGCTATTTCCTCCGGTTACTACTGCTGTTTTTCCTTGTAAAGTACTCATAATATTTTTGTTTTTTAGTGTTTAATTTTTATTTCGGAACGATCATTCCGATACAAATATAAAAATAACAGAACGATCATTCCAAATAAAACTGTAATTATTTTTTTACTACATTTGAAAGGCTATAAAAAACCACTCAAAAATAATCACGACATGACACCAAATTCTTTTGTAAAAACACTGACTGTTATACATTTTGCGCTCGTTGCAGGTTTATCTTTATTTGCAGGAATGTTTCTGTATTTGGATAAAGACAAAATGAATTTTGAGTTGAATACAGAAGATACCATGTTATTGATTTTTCCAGTAATTGCTATTGGAGCATTGACCATGAGTAAAATTATTCCGCAAAAACTACTTCAAAAAGCTAAAAAAGAAGAAAATTTAAGAAGCAAGCTCGCAAAATATCAATCGGCAACAATTGTAAAATATGCATTAATTGAAGGTCCAGCAGTGTTGGGAATCGTGTTTTTTATGTCTACAAGTAACGCAGCATTTATAGCCATTTCAGGAATATGTATCATCTATTTGATTTTGCAAAGACCCACGAAATCAAAAATTGAAACCGAATTAGCATTACGCGGAGAACATAGAAATCAGTTTATGAAATACGATGAGGTAATTGACTAATTCTTCATGAATAAAATGCTTAAAATACCAAGCGTCTAGTTGAGTAGATTTGTGTAACAAATTTGAATCGAGAACTGCTTCTTTACCTAAATTTCATGGTTTAACTACTTTGTCATTGCTGCGAAGACAGGAATCCATCACTGGATAATTTTTGTTTTAAAATGGATTCTGTAACACGAGTGGAATGACAATAGTTTTCAAATTGAATCATTTTCAAATCATCAAATTAATTATTAAAAAAAACAGATTGCCACAAGTTTTTTCAAAACTTTCGCAATGATGTTTCAAAGTTAGCTTTGAAATAATTCAGAATCGCCTGCTTATGTCATAGAAGCCGCTGTGCCGTTTTGTATTGAACAAATCAAGAAGTTTGAAAACTCAGCGTAAACGTCGTCAAACCATTTTCAGATTTAAAGAAAATTGTGCCGTCATGCGCTTCTACAATACTTTTAGTTAAGGTCAATCCTATTCCCGAACCGTCTTTTCGTGTTGTAAAATATGGAACAAAAATATTGTTTTTAATTTTTTGCGAAATACCAATACCATTGTCAGAAACCGTCAAATGTACACGATTGTTTTCATTGCTTACATTCACCGTAATTGTAGGTGTTGAAGCTTCTTTGATAGCGTATAAACAGTTTGAAATCAAATTGATAACAACTTGTTCCAATTGTTGTTTGTCTGCCAAAAGTTGAATGTTTTCCTCGCGTTGAAAATGAAGTCGAATGTTTTTTTCTTTAAATTCTTGCGAGAACAAATCAAGGGTTTGTTGTACCGTTTCTGTAAAATTAATTTCCTTCTTGTCAGGCAATGGCAGTTCTGATAATTGACGATAGGTATTTACAAAATTGTTTAAATGTGACGAACGCTTTTTAATAATTTTCAATCCTTGCGATAATTCTTCCAGCGTATCTTCATCAGGTTCATCTTGTAAAAGCGAATCTAAGTTTTCTGCCAAACTGCTAATTGGCGTAATCGTATTGATGATTTCATGCGACATCACCGTCATGAGTTTGTACCACGATTCTTTTTCTTTTTTATCAATGAGTTGTTGAATCGTTTCCATCGTCACCATCAAATAATCATAATCACTCGTATGCGTCACGGAAGTTTTCAGGAAAAAAGATTCCAATTGTTCGTTTACAGTCAGTGAAATGGTATGTTTTACACGTTTCCACGGTTTGGTGTCAATAATCTTGATCAGTGGCGTAATTTTTTCTTGCAACAATTTCCAATTATAAAACTTCGGAATCTGAAAGAAATCTACAAACGCTTTATTCAACTGAAACACTTCAATTTGCTCGTTAGTATCCTTCCGGAGAATGAGCACACCAATCGTTAAGCTTTCAATAATATTGGTAAAAATTACCTGTTCGGAAGTGAACAGTTGGCTCTGTGTGCGGTATTTTTCTTGGAGTTTTGCTGTTTTTTCGTGTAATATGTTTTGTTGCTTTTCAGCAGATATTTTATTTGAAAAGTCGTCATTTAGCAAACAATCTACCGTTTTTTCGATGTCTAAAAAGAGCTTTTTTAAATAATCAAAACACAGGAAGGTTTGAAAAATTAATAACAATGTAAATCCGAACCCGTTGATGATGTATCCTTGTTGGAAAAAGTAAAAAATCAACATTGCATTGAGCGCAATGAGCAGAACACGAATGGAGAGTTGTATGTAGATTTTTTTGCTCATTACAATTGGTGTTTTTCA
Organism: uncultured Kordia sp.; assembly: GCA_964535135.1. Taxonomy (GTDB): domain Bacteria; phylum Bacteroidota; class Bacteroidia; order Flavobacteriales; family Flavobacteriaceae; genus Kordia. The sequence goes on along the minus strand of CAZHSA010000222.1, from coordinate 216 downwards.
AGTCGTCTGTACAAGGCAGCGCGCGTTAATCCTAAATCTTTTGCGGCTTTGGAAATATTTCCATGATGTTTGTCCAATGCTTGCTGAATCAATAATTTTTCGGTTTCCTCTAAGTTTAAGGTTGCTGGCATCGTTGTGTTCACTTTGCGTGAAGAAAAGTGCAAATCTTCCGCTTCAATGCTTGTATTTTCTGTGATGATGACGGCGCGTTCTATA
>CAZHSA010000221.1:0-6577 GCA_964535135.1 uncultured Kordia sp. | reverse complement strand
TTTGGTAAATGCGTCCTGTTGTTACATTATTTGCTTGCGAAGTAGGAACATTTAAAAAACGCTCGTAATGTCCTAAATCCAAGTCCGTTTCGGCGCCATCATCCGTTACATAACATTCGCCATGTTCGTATGGATTGAGCGTTCCAGGATCGACATTAATGTATGGATCTAGCTTTTGAATCGTTGTTCGGTAACCTCTTGATTGCAATAATTTGGCTAGTGAAGCCGCAATTATTCCTTTTCCCAAAGAAGAGGTAACACCGCCCGTTACAAATATGTATTTGGTGTTTGCCATTAGTGTACTTATGTTGTTGTGTTGTTGTTGTATTCGGCGGCAAAAGTACAAAGAAGAATTTATAATTAATAAAGGTTGAATAACTATTTTTCAAGTGTATTCAACCTTTGTATTTTTTTCTGATAAAACTGATTATCAGCATTGTATGTTTATAGCATTTGGCTTACAGATTTCACGTATATATTTTTTGATTGAAATTTAGCAAGAATGAAGCTCCTTACGAATTCCTATTCCTGAAGCACTTATTCCATACATTATGTTGTTGCTTCGTTATTTCCATCATCTTTTGGTGTAACAAAACCAATAGCTGTTTGGATTACCGTATCGAGAATGCTGTTTTTTAAGTGTCCCAGTTTTATTTTGGAAACGCCTGCAGCATATAATCCTTCAAGTACCACCAAATCTTTTTGGCTTTCCACCAACCATTTGTAATCATCAAGTGTGAGATTTCCTTCTGCTAATAAAGCTGTCCAGCGTTCTAGCTTGGCTTTGGAAGCATTTAAGAAGTCTTGCACGTCTTTTTTCGACTCATCTTTTAAGTCGTCAAACTTTGAACCCATTAAACTTAATAGGTTTCCTTTTAGTTCTTTCAGTAAATCTTTGAAGTCCATGTTATATGAATGTTGTTATGTCGTTATTGAATTCCTAGCATTTGTTGTAATCGTTTCTCGGCAGCAGGATCTTTTTTCCCTTCGTATTGTAAAATTAAATCCAGTGCTTCTACTACTTGTCCTTTGGCTTCTGTGATGAAAAAGCTTGATAGTGTTCCTTTTTCTTTCCAACGTTTTAAAAATCCGCCAGCTAGGTTTTTGTCAGGATTGGCGATCATTTTCCACATCGCATAACTGATTTGATTGTCTGGCTTATTTTTTTCGTATTCAACCATTTTTTCCAATTCTGTTTCAAAGTTTTCAATGGCAGCTTTTTGCGAATCATACGACATCGTTGCTTTGTCCATTAAACGCTGCGCATCTACTTTTATTTCCGTTCCTTTTTGATACGAATATTGATCAAAAGCTGCGGTACGAAGTGTAGCACAAGAGGTTACTAATAACAATGCCAATGCACTAAGGTATACTGCATACAAACGTGTTTTCATAGGTAAAATATTATATAAGATTAAAATAATTCGTGTTGTACTCTTTTGATAGCATCTACATGATAGCGAATGACTTTTGCACGTCCTTCACGCGTCATTAAGATGGCTTTGCATTCTTCTTCATTGTCCATAAAGAAGTTTTCAGTTAAAATGGCAGGCATTCTTGTATTTTTCAATACGTAAAAGTTTTTTTCTTTGTCTAAATCGCCATCCGAGAAATCGGTACGCAATCTTCTATTCGGAAATACGCGTTTGTATTCTTCACCAAAAACTGTGGCAATTGCATCACTTTTGGTATTTCTGACTGATGTAAAAATTTCACTTCCATGTCCTCCACCTGCATTGGAATGTACACTAATGTAGAAACAGTTTCTGGAACCGTATTTGTTAGCTCTTCGCACACGAGTTGCCAACGTTACATCTCTGTATTCTGGCGCTAAGTTTTCATACGGAATGCGCAATGTGGTTAATTCTTCTATAATTCCGTTTACGATAGCGCGATTGAACTCACCTTCAAATAGTTGCGAGCCATCGCTCCAAATTGGCGAACGTTTTCCAGGTGTTTGATAGGTTCCATTAATCAAACCGCCGTGTCCGTTGTCTAATAATACGATCATACTATAATTTTTTTAATAGTGTATTAATGTTATTATTTGGCAAAATTTCAATTGGGTATTTAGGAGAGGTTTAAAGGTAACTATTACAGACTTCATGAAAAGGGGGAAAAACCCCTTTTTTCTGTGGTTACAGTTGTAAGATAGTGATTTTTAAAGAATTTTTATTTGGTGAATAAAAAAAAGCTCGCAATACGAGCCTTTTTACTTGTTAGCATAAAAAACTATTAATAACATCGAAGTAATGCTGATGTCAACGCACATACTGCTATAGGCCTACTTTCCTTTGGTTTTGGTTTTGCTGTCATAGATGTTGCAGTAATTCCATCTCCACCAGTAATCTGGTTCAACGTACTAATTGTTTCCTTGCTAACTTTTAGTTTTTGAATACTTCTTTGTTTTTTCATAATAAAAATGTTTTAATGTTTATACAACAAACATAAAGTGGAAAAGATGAAGAAAAAACTGTTCTATTTGATGTTTTATAAAATATCAATTACAAATTTTACAGGAATAACATAAAGGATTAATCCTTCGGAAACTGCCTTTGAATGTTCCGAATCATCGGTTCTAAACCATTGATTTTAATGTCAAGCATTTGTATGAGTTGTTGCCCGAGTTTGCCTTTCGGGAATCCTTTTTGCTGAAACCATATGAGATAAGCTTCAGGCAAATCGACCAAGTAGCGATCTTTATATTTACCAAAGGGCATTTTGGCGTGTGCCAATTCTATCAGAAGTCGTTGTTGCGTTGCTTTATCGGGAAAATCAGTCATTCGTTGTAGCAGGTCGCTTGTAATCGCGGTATTTATTGAGTTCTCTTGCAATGCGTTTTTGCCATTGTAGTTGTCCTGTATAATCTCTGGAATAGTCAGAACCATTGTCGTACGCTTCTTGCATTTCTCGCAATTCCTTGTTGACTTGATCATAAATTTGCGAGATTTTCTCGCGAATGTTGCTTTTGTTAAATTTCGCCTGCTGTAATCGCTTTCGAAATTTTCGTGCGTGCAATTCAGAAATGTCAAAATGCAATTGTTCATGTCCCAACACAGTATCATTGACGCGTTCTTTTAGATACCAAGATTGTTCTGGATAAAACTGCGCCATTACATTCGTTTTGAATTCTATTTTGTCACTGTTTGAAAATGTTTTTAAGCTTAATCCGTAGGTAATTCCAGAAGCCGTAATTGCCACCGCATCCGTATTGTAGTTAGGTTCTCCTTCAAAGTTTCCCCAATGCAGTTTATGATCGTGCGACCACGTAATGGTTTCTTCCTCTTGAACGAGCAGAAAAATACAGAGTATGCCTAAGATTTTATACATTTATTTCCAATGAAATTCAACATTTTTTTCAATATCAGGATGCAGACTGTAATGTACAGGGCATGTATTTGCTGTGTTTTCTAGTATTTTTTTTGTTTTGTCGTCTGCTTCAAAAGGCAAATGAATTTGCACTTCTATTTTCGAAATTCTCCTTGGATCAGACGCCATCGTTTTGGTAACCTCTGCGGTGGTGTTTTCCATATTCACACCTAATTGTGCCGCTTTAATTCCCATCACAGTTAACATACAACTTGCCAATCCTGTTGCTACAGTATCTGTAGGAGAGAACGCTTCTCCTTTGCCATTATTGTCTGTAGGAGCGTCAGTTATGAATTCATTTCCAGATTTTATGTGTATAGAAACCGTTCTGAGGCTTCCTGTATACGTTACTTTTGAAGTCATGTTAAAGTCTTGTAGGTTTTGTTATTTTGCTTCTTTAATTTCCAATCCGTCATATTTTACAATATAAATACCTTCGTTAAAGAAACCGCCAAAGGTCTTTTTTCGGTACTTAAATTTGTTTTCCACATAGCTTGTTTCTGTGCCAGTTCGGACACTTTTTGCTAAGTTTTGATCGTATACTAAACGTATCAAAATATCAAATGTAATGTCAAATCCTCGCGTGGCAATTCTACTTGGAGAAATACCATATTCTGCTTTGTAATTTTTTACAAATTGATTGTTTAGCGACGATGGCTTGTCTATAGATGGATAATGAAAATTAAGATTTGCTAAATGACTGTTGTATATGTTGTCATTGTTATCATAATTGCTGTTTTTATCAGTCGTCAACAATACAATTTTACGTTTTTCACTGGTGGCATACGAGTTTAACACCGAAGTCACATTGGCAATTAATGATAAGTCATCTGTTTCTAAAATTACCCAATTTTCAATATCTTCTTTTAAATGTGGGAGAATCAAGTCTGGCTTGATATAATTTCCTTCTTCAGGATTGAAAACTTTGTTATTTGGCAAGATGGATTGTAAGGTAGCTTTTATACTTGCTTTGTTTTTATCTGCAATGATAATCACATTTTTGTCTTGCCCATGTTCTTTGATAAATGCCAACATTCTTTCCTGTAATAGTTTTTTATCCGGAATGGTTTGAAACACATTTCTGTGATCTACTTTTTTGTTTGTTAATGGAGAAATGACAGGAATTCCATCCGATTTCAGTTGAGAAGCTACAATTTCAACATTGGCATCTAAAATTGGCCCAATAACTGCATGCATGTCTGTAAAATCATTTTCGGTAACGGCTGCACGTGTCGTGCTTTGCTTTCCACCGTTATCAATCACTTTTACATTGACTGAAAATCCTAGTTTTTTGATAGAATCTAATGCCATCAAAGAGCCTGTGTAAAATTCTGTTGCATAGCCTAACAAGCGGTCTTTTTTGAGCTTTTCTTTCGTTTGATCAATAGAATCCATTTCCATCTCGTTCAACTTGAACGGCAACATAATGGCAATATTTGATACATTTTCAGGATTGGCATTTTCTAAAAAGTTGAACTTATCAACAATTACTGCATCTATCACTTCTAAGTTTGAATCTTCTGTTTTGGCAACAGGCAGTTTTAATACCATTCCCGCTTTTAAGCCATCTTTTAATGCTGGATTTAAAAGAATGAGTTCTTCTTCCGTTACGCTCAATTTACGCGTGAGTGTGTACATAGTTTGCTTTGGCTTTACATCGTAAAACACATATTGTTCTGTACTTACTATCGCAGGCTTTTCTGAGCGAATTGGCAATTTTATTTCTTGTCCAATTTTTAAACCGTCTTTTATTTCTGGATTGATTGCTTCCAGTTCTTCAATCGTTAAACCGTAACTATGGGCAATTCCCCATTTGGTTTCTTTGGCTTTTACCGTGTATATTTCAAAAGAAGCTGCTTCCTCGTTATTGGTTTCTTCTTCTTTGGTTTCATCAACAGTAGTTTCGGTTGCTGTTGGCTTCGTTTTGTATTGCGGAATGGCAATACGATCACCTTTTTTTAAACCTTCTTTAGCAACTTTTTCGTTGTATTTTAGAATGTCTTCTTGTGTAACTCCGTATTTTTTTGCGATTCCGTACAGCGTTTCTTTTCGTCGTACTTTATGATTGGTGAAAGTAACATTCGCATCAACTTCTGTCACTGCCGTTGATTTTGAAGGAATCACTAACATGCTGTTTCTACGCACGCCTCTTCTGGCTTCTGGATTCAATTTTATAATATCCTCAGGAGTGATGTCGTATTGTTTAGCAATACTTTCTACCGTTTCGCCTCTGGATACTTTATGATTTTTATATTGTTGCGCACTTGCACCACAACTCGTCAACAGTATCACTAAAAAAAATCCTAAAAGCTTCTTCATTTTGTATTCTAAGTTTATTATTCCCATTCAATGGTAGCTGGCGGTTTTGAGCTAATGTCATATACTACTCTATTAACGCCTTTTACTTTATTTATTATGTCGTTTGACACTTTTTGCAAAAATTTATACGGTAAATCTACCCAATCTGCCGTCATTCCATCGGTACTTTCCACCGCACGCAATGCCACTACTTTTTCGTACGTTCGCTCATCGCCCATCACTCCTACTGAGTTTACAGGTAACAAAATGGCACCTGCTTGCCATACTTTATCATATAAATCCCACTCACGTAATCCATTGATAAACACCGCATCAACTTCTTGTAATATACGAACTTTTTCCGCAGTGATATCTCCCAATATTCTGATTGCCAATCCTGGTCCTGGAAACGGATGACGTCCTAATAATTGTTTGTCCATTCCCATAGAAGCACCAACTCTACGTACCTCATCTTTAAATAATGCTTTTAACGGTTCTACGATTTTTAGTTTCATAAAATCTGGCAAACCGCCCACATTGTGATGACTTTTTATGGTAGCACTTGGGCCGCCTGTGGCACTTACACTTTCAATGACATCAGGATAAATGGTTCCTTGTGCCAACCACGTTACGTCTTGTATTTGATGTGCTTCATCGTCAAAAACTTCAATAAATACACGCCCAATCGCTTTGCGTTTTTTCTCAGGATCACTTTCTCCTGCTAGCGCATCCAAAAAGCGTGCCGAAGCATCGACGCCTTTTACATTGAGCCCCATGCCTTCATATTGTTGCAACACGCTTGAAAATTCATCTTTTCGCAACAATCCGTTGTTGACAAAGATGCAATATAAGTTTTCGCCAATGGCTTTGTGTAGCACCATTGCTGCGACACTTGAATCTACACCACCAG
>CAZHSA010000220.1:0-6597 GCA_964535135.1 uncultured Kordia sp. | reverse complement strand
TATTGATTTGGTCCATATTGTCCTTCTGTACAAAGCAACACGAGCAGCCAAATTCCTCCGATTAAAGGAATAAAAGCGATGAGAAGCATCCAGCCACTATGTCCTGTATCGTGTAATCGTCGAACTAAAACAGCCAAGTTTGGAATAAATACGTACAAAGCATACGCTAACATTACCAATCCAGGAATAAACATAAGAATTGGAGCAATCGCACCAAAGATTCCAAAGGCGATAGCCAATCCAAGTTGAATGATAAAATTAAACAACATAAACATCCAATATTCTTGGCGTCTTGCTCTGCCTTCAAAATTTGAAAAATTATCGCGTACTACTTTTAGGAACCATTCCATAGTTATTATTTTATTTGTGTCAAATATATAAATTATGTGTTTTTTTAAATAACTGTTAAGTCAAATTTATCAAAAATTACTGAACAGTATCTTTTGCTTGTTTTTGTTCTTTAAGCTTTTGGATGCGGTCGTCTTGTCTCTTAACATGGTAAACTAGATCAGCAATTGTAATTATGTCAATACTTCTGTACACGCGTGTATTATAATCTCCAAAAGTTTTGGGGATTTCAGGTTTTCTACTCTCAGTATTGAAAATGAAAAGCAATGGAGGAATTGAATACATTGGAGTAGCTCCTGTTGCTCTTGTAGCATTGACATATTCCTTTATTTTTAAACTCTTTTTACCAAGTACGTCAAGGTATTTCATGTATTTTTTCTCGTACGCTATATTGATATTTTTTGTAGAATCTTTCAAAACAAAATTAAAGCCTTTATTGTATTGCCAAATGGTATTGAACGTATTTTCATCTATTGTGCTGTATAAATTTTTAATGTCTTCATACCTAAAGGTTTCATTGATATCATTGAAATAATTTTCATGGTATGTATTTAAAAATTCTTGATATGCTTTGTCTATATCATCTGTTTTTGTTTTTATTTTCAATTCTTTTTCAACATATGAAACCAATATTTCAATGTCTTTAATTTCTTGTTCGTTAAAAATTTGAGTCAACTCTGGAGTCGTTCGTAGTTCGTTTTCATTCTGACAAGAAAAAAATAAACATATACTAGAAATGAGTAGTATAAAGGTGATGACTTTTTTCATAATAAAAATGGTTTTATAACTATCAGAAATCTATGTGCTGATATTTCATAATAGTAAGTTAATGCTTTGATACACTCTTATCAGTATAAAATTTCACCTCATTTGTTACAATTGAAAAGTATCTAATCTTGGAAATTATTGTTGAAAAGACCAAACCACAATACGACTGATTTTATTTCCTTGTCCCATCGGAATGGTTTTCACGGTTTTGGCATTCACGCGTTTTAATGCGTCGTAAATGGCGGGCAAATTTGCTTCTTTAGAAACTAACGTAGTAAACCATTGGCATTGTTTGCCAAACTGTTTACTTTCTTTAATCATGTTTTTCACAAACTTCTTTTCGCCGCCTTTGCACCATAATTCGTTAGGCTGTCCGCCAAAATTCAATTCGGTTTTTACGTTTTCTTTGCCTTTTAAATTCTGTAATTTTCGTTGTGTTCCCGCAATTGCCTCTTTGGCAGATTTGTGAAATGGCGGATTGCAAATAGTCGCTGTAATTTTTTCTTTGGAATGAATAATTCCTTTAAAAATTTGAGTAGGATGTTGTTGTTCGCGAATAGTGACACGATTGTGTAAACGTTGATTTTTGGAGATGATTTTTTGAGCGTTTTCTAACGAAACCTTGTCAACGTCAGAAGCAACAAAGGTCCAATCATATTCGTGCGTCCCAATAATGGGATAAATGCAATTCGCGCCCGTACCAATATCTAAAATCGTAATATTTTTATCTTTTGAAGTAATTCCGTTTTCCGCGAGAAACGTAGCTAAATGATGAATATAATCCGCTCTTCCTGGAATCGGTGGACACAAATAGTTTTCTGGAATATCCCAAAAATCAATCGCATAATACTGCTGTAACAACGCTTTGTTGAGTGCTTTGACGGCGTTCGGATCAAAAAAATCAATAGAAGCATCGCCAAATTTGTTTTGGTGAACAAATGACCGCAACTCAGGCAATGTTTTTGTCAATACGTCAAAATCATATCGTCCACGATGTCTATTCTGCGGATGCAATTTTGAAGTGCTTACTTTGTGTCTTTTTTGTTTTGAATCCATGCATTGATTTTATCTTCCAACAATTGCAACGGAATACAACCAGTTTGCAATACTTGATTGTGAAATTCTCTAATATCAAACTTTTCACCCAAGGCTTCAGTAGCTTTGGCGCGCAATTCTCTAATTTTCAATTGTCCAATTTTATACGACAACGCTTGCCCAGGATTTGCCATATACCGCTCAATTTCAGAAATAATACTGGCTTCACTTTCGGCTTCATTATTCAAAGAATATTCAATCGCTTGTTCACGTGTCCAACCTTTGGCGTGCAAACCTGTATCTACGACCAAACGAATGGCACGATGCATTTCCATGCCTAACATTCCAAAATACTGATACGGATCTGTGTACAAGCCCAATTCTTTTCCTAAGGATTCTGTATACAATGCCCAACCTTCACCGTATGCGCTATACCAAAGTGTTTTTCTAAAGTCAGGTAAGTTTTGGTTTTCCTGTGTCAAGGAAATTTGATAATGATGCCCAGGAATCGCTTCATGCAAAAACAAGGCTTCATCGGAAAATACATTGTATTTTGAAGCATCAGGAATTGGCGTATAAAAAATACCTGGACGCGTTCCATCTAACGAACCTGGATTGTATTCTGCACTCGCAGATGCTTCTCGGAAAGCTTCCGTTTGGCGGACTTCAAAAGGAGTTTTTGGTTTTAAATCGAATAATTTTTCAATTTGAGGTTTCATTTTATCATGAATCGCATTAAAATTCGCAATAATTTGCTGCGGTTCAGTATACGGCATCAAATCTTTATTTTCGCGTACATAATTAAAAAACGATTTCAAATCACCTTTAAAGCCAACCTGCTTTTTCACTTTTTCCATTTCTGATAAAATACGCGCAACTTCTTTCAAGCCTAATTCGTGAATTTCATCCGCAGTCATGTCGGTCGTTGTATACTTTTTAATGGAATATTCATAATATGCTTTCCCGTAAGGAGTATCTGAAATTCCGCTACTTTCGCGACCTGCGTTTATATAATCGGTTTTAAAAAATTGATACAAGTCATTAAATGAAGGAACTAACGTTTCCGTCAAAAATGTAGTATATGCTTTTGTCAATTTATTTTTATCTTCTTGCGAAAAGTCTGCTGGAAAATTGTTGATTGGCGAGTAAAACAAATGCTCTTCCAATGTTGTGGTAGCCAACACTTCAAACTGCGGAATCACCTTTTTAATTAAAGATTTTGGTAAGACAAATTCCTCTTCAATTCCTTCTTGCATGTTGGTTTTGGCAGTTTGGAGCCATTCGTTAAAACCCTCGAGTCGCTTCAACCAATTAGTATAATCATCAACTGTTTTAAAAGGTTGTGCTGAAGCGCCACTGGCAAACTGACCAATCACCAAGTTAATTGACCACATTTGATTAATAGGCATCAAGCGTTCGTTTTGAAAGCTCAATCCTCTCAAATTCATATCACAATCCCAATACAAAATATCTTTGCTCATTTGTTCACTTTCCGTGAGATTCGTCTCGTCAAAATGTTTAACGGTATCACGAAATTTTTGAAAGTGCGATTTTAGTTTGTCCCAATATTCTTCAGAAATCAAGTTTGGAAACTGATCGTTATAACGTGTATCGCCTGCGGCTGTTGCATTGATTGGATTCAGCGCTAAACTTTGATCATAGTACGCATCTAGCACACCTGCAAACGACAATTCACTTTTAGAAACTGGTTGATCCGTTTTTTTATCGCTTCCGCAAGAAAAGCATAAAACTAAAGAGAGTAGTATACCGTATTTTTTCATTTGTTGATTGGATTAATTGAGGTTTAAAAATACTACTTTTTTAAAGTAAAGAAATATCTTTTTGCTGTATTTAACATAGATGAAATTGTAAACGTCTCTTCGATTTCGATTTTCTTGAAATGAAAGATATAATTTGATGCAGTTCATGAAAAACCGTGCATTTTAATTTGATTTTGCGCGAAATTCATTTAGCTTTAATTTTTAACTAAATTGATACGTGAAATTTAGTTTCGTTTAGATAGGAGTAACAGGAATTCTTGTTGTATGTAAGTATGTAGCACAAAAAATGATAACTGACACTAAAATATGGTCTTTAATACTTCTAATTTTGACAATATTTAGTTGTCAAAATGTGGAACAGGAAACAATCCAAATCATTCACAAAGATTACGGGCTTTTCGAAACTAAAAATAAGAGTATTGGCGTTGAATTAAAGCTGAGCAAATTTAACAATTGGGAAGAATTACTAAAACGAACCGAACGAATTGCGTGCAACGATAGTTTGCCAAAACTCACCTTACAATCAGCTACAGATATTAAAACTGTTTACTTTGGAAATCCTTGTTGGGAAGATTTTGGTTGTATATTAATCAAGCAGAAAAATGTCATTCAAATACATAATGATACAATTAGTAAATCTGACAGGTTTTACTATCCGTTAGATAGTTTGAAAACTGTATTGAAAAAGGATTTTGAGAATAATGGTAAAATTCCATCTTGGAGCGTTAGTCCCGAAAAATTAATAATTTTCATTTCTTATGACAATGGAAAAATGAAAAATTTTCCAAAAACACTGCGCAGTGTGGTTCATGAATATGAAAAATTAACAGACAGTGTCGTGTTGAAAATATGGCTGAATGAAAAGTTACCCATTCTACCACCGCCACCGCCACCGCCGCCTCTCCCTGCGGATTGGGATGAGGAAGTAGAATAAATTTTATACAAGCATGCTCACAAAAATGTATGTGTTGCTAAAACATTATTCTTTTCCAAGCACACCATTTACAAAATCATCAATAGAATCTGTTCCGTTTTTTGTTAAGTGTTTGATAAACGCACTTCCAATAATAGCACCTTTGGCTTTATTGGTTGCTTGTGTAAAGGTTTCATGATTGGAAATTCCGAAACCAACAATTTGTGGATTTTTTAAATTCATATTTCCAATGCGATCAAAATAGGTTTCTTGGGTATTTCCAAAACTACTTTTAGCGCCCGTGGTTCCTGCCGAACTTACCATATATATAAATCCGTTAGAAATACTATCAATAAATCGAATGCGTTCTTCGGAAGTTTGTGGTGTAATTAAAAACACGTTGATCAAACCATATTTCTCAAAAATCGCTTGGTATTGTTCGTGATAGACTTGTACAGGCATGTCAGGAACAATCAATCCGTCAATCCCAACTTCTTTACATTTAGCACAAAATGCTTCCAATCCGTATTGCATCATCGGATTCAAATAGCCCATAATAATTAGTGGAATGGAAACTGTGTCACGCACATCTGCAATTTGCTCAAATAGCAATTCGCTTGTCATTCCGTTTTTTAGCGCTTGTGTAGAACTTTCTTGAATTGTTGGTCCGTCTGCTAACGGATCGCTAAACGGCAAGCCAATTTCGATCATATCGACACCACTTTTTTCCAAATCTTCAATCACGCCCACGGTGTCATGCAAACTTGGATATCCTGCTGTAAAATAGATGGATAGTAACTTTTTATCTTCTTGTAATTTATGGTTTATTCTGTTCATTTAGTATCTTTTTTTGCATTCCTGCGAAAGCAGGAATCTCATTCATGTTCTTTTTTTATTCCTGTGAAGACAGGAATCTCACACATATTCAGAAAGGTCTTTTCAATCAGGATTTAATCCATTAATTAAATTATTTTTCCACTCACGCTTCCATTTCTTTACTTGTCGTTCTCTTTGAATCGCATTATTCACATACTTAGTGGTTTCAAAATAGACGAGCTTACTCACATTGTATTTTCCTGTGAATGAATTTGCTTTGTTGTTTTTATGTTGATTCAACCTTCGTTTCAGTTGATTTGTTCTGCCAACATACAAAACGGTATGATTTTTATTTGTTAGAATGTAAACGTAATGTATATCCATCGCTATCGAATTCAAGGGATTCCTGCCTTCGCAGGAATGCAAAATTATAGCTTAAAATAATCAATATACGTATTCAAATCCTTGTCTCCGCGACCTGATAAGTTGAGCACAACGATTTCGTCTTGTTTGAATTTTCTCGTGTCAAACACCGCGAGTGCATGCGAAGTTTCGATCGCAGGAATAATTCCTTCTAATTGAGACAATTCCAAACCAGCCGTCATGGCTTCATCATCTGTGATTGAGATGAATTCTGCGCGTTTGCTTGCGTATAAATGTGCGTGCATTGGACCCACTCCAGGATAATCCAATCCCGCAGAAATAGAATACGGTTCTGTAATTTGTCCGTCTTTGGTTTGCATTAAAAGTGTTCTGCTTCCGTGAATAATTCCGTCTTCACCCAATGCAGAAGTCGCAGCACTTTCTCCAGAGTGAATTCCTTTTCCGGCAGCTTCCACCGCGATCAAATTGACGCGTTCATCATCTAAATATTGATAAAAAGCACCCGCAGCATTGCTGCCGCCACCGACACATGCTATCACATGATCAGGGTAG
>CAZHSA010000219.1:0-6681 GCA_964535135.1 uncultured Kordia sp. | reverse complement strand
GAATACTTTCTACCCAAAAAGACGTAAAGTATTTCGATTTTTTTATGCGCGATTGCCAAATAGAAATACACAGCAGCAATCCAATTCCGACAGCTATAAAAAATGACTCCGAAACGTTTTTTTGAATACAATATTCTAAAAATACAAACACTACAATCCACACATACGCAAGCCGTTTGGTGCGTCGAATTCCCAATCGTTGCGGCAAAGTTCCTAAAGCAACTGCGTCATAGGACAAATCGCTAATCTCAAACGGAATCATTAAAATTAAGACTAAAATAAAACGCTGTAAACTCACCAAAATTACGTTGATGTCTGTAAAAGAAACAGCTGCATTCATCATTGGCAACAACACCGTAACGCCTGTCCAACACAACGCTACAATGGAAATTTTAAAACCTGGCAATGTTCTAAAATTTCTTTGTTTGGGTAAAAAAGGAATAATATATAATGAGGACAGCAAACTCAATCCGACCGAAAGCAACAGTGTTTTTAGCTGCAATTGAAATGCATAATACGAAGCCAACAAGAAGCATACAAAACTTAAAATTTGTATAAACTTCAAATACTTTGTAGCCACAAAAAAATATTGCTTCGCAGAACTCCCGTATTTAATAAAATTATACGTCACAATCGTACCGTAAAATGTGAAATATAAAACGGCTTCATCATACGGTAAATCAAATAAAAATAGTGTACAATACGTCAATGCATACACACTTAAACCTATGTGAATACTGCTATCTAAATAAAAATTGAAAAGTTTTTTTAAAACATTCATCAAACAAAAATAGCTAATACCTATTCTACTATAAAATTCGGTGTACAGAATTAACATTAGTTTTCGCTTATTCAAGGCATAAAATATAAGTATAGCCCAAGCTATAGTTAGATTTTATAACGCAGAAGAAGTAGAGAAATAAATTAATTATTAATCGCATTTTATAGTAGAATTGGTATGACCTGTTCATAACCCAACTTTTTAGTTAAAAACTTTCGCAATTTGCAATGCGATAAAATTATAAAGAAGTAATTTTTTAGTTGTATTTTTGCATGCCATAAGCACAACTATAAAAAAAGAAAAAATATAGCTGATGAGAACTGATTCTTTTTCATTGAGACATAATGGAATTCGCGCCAAAGACGTTCCATACATGTTACAGACTATCGGAGTAGACTCTGTAGAACAATTGATGGACGAAACGATTCCAAATGGAATTCGCTTACGAGAAGCGATTTCGCTTCCAGAAGGACTAAGCGAAAACGAATTTCTAGCACACATGCAAGATCTTGCTGGTCACAATAAAATTTTCAAGTCGTACATCGGTTTGGGATATCATGAAGCTGTAACGCCGCCAGTAATTCAACGTAATATTCTTGAAAACCCAGGTTGGTATACTGCATACACACCATATCAAGCAGAAATTGCACAAGGAAGATTGGAAGCGTTATTAAACTTCCAAACGGTGGTTACCGAACTCACAGGAATGGAACTTGCCAATGCTTCTCTTTTAGATGAAAGTACCGCTGCGGCAGAAGCCATGACAATGCTATTTGGTGTGCGATCAAGAGCTCAGAAAAAAGGAAACGTAGTGAAGTTTTTCGTATCTGAAGAAGTATTGCCACAAACAATTTCTTTACTAAAAACACGCGCCATTCCAATCGGAATCGAGTTGGTGATTGGAAATCATGAAACATTTGACTTTTCATCAGACTATTTTGGTGCGTTAGTACAATATCCTGGGAAATACGGACAACTATTTGACTATAGAGAATTCACTAAAAAAGCAAACGAAAACGAAATCAAAGTAGCGGTTGCTGCTGATATTTTAAGTTTAGTATTGCTAGAATCTCCAGGAAGTTTTGGAGTTGATGTCGTAGTTGGAACCACACAACGTTTCGGAATCCCGTTAGGTTACGGTGGCCCACATGCAGCGTTTTTTGCTACGAAAGAAGCCTACAAACGTAACATTCCAGGAAGAATTATTGGTGTAACCAAAGATACGGACGGAAATCGTGCGTTGCGTATGGCATTACAAACACGCGAACAACACATCAAAAGAGACAAAGCAACCTCTAATATATGTACCGCACAAGTATTGCTTGCCGTAATGGCAGGAATGTACGCAGTGTATCACGGACCAAACGGATTGCGCTACATTGCAAACAAAGTACATACAAACACCGTAAATCTCGCAAATGCACTTGAACAATTAGGCTTTGCACAAACAAATACAGCATTCTTCGATACAATTGTTGTCAAAGCAGATGCTGCCAAAGTAAAAGAAATTGCAGAATACAACGAAGTCAACTTTTTATACATTGATGATGAAACAATTGCTATTTCTACGAACGAATCCACCACAAAACGTGATTTAGAAGACATCCTCTTCATCTTTGCGACTGTTGCCAAAAAAGAAACACCAGCACTTACAGACACAAATACTTCTAAAATATTACCATCTGTACTACGCGAAACTCCGTTTATGGAAGAAGAAGTGTTCAACAGTTACCATTCTGAAACGGAAATGATGCGTTACATCAAGAAGCTAGAGCGTAAAGATTTATCGTTAAACCATTCGATGATTGCCTTAGGTTCTTGTACGATGAAATTAAACGCTGCGGCGGAAATGTTATCGTTAAGTTCACCTCAGTGGAACAATATTCATCCTTTTGTTCCTGTAGATCAGGCAGAAGGCTATCAAATTTTATTGAAAGAATTGGTGCATCAGCTAAACGTAGTTACAGGTTTTGCAGGAACTTCATTGCAGCCAAACTCTGGTGCGCAAGGAGAATTTGCAGGACTCATGGTGATTAGAGCCTATCACGAATCACGTGGAGATACACACAGAAACATCTGTTTAATTCCAGCGTCTGCACACGGAACCAATCCTGCAAGTGCGGTGATGGCAGGAATGAAAGTCGTAGTAACCAAAACTTCTGAAGATGGAAATATCGACATAGACGACTTGCGTGAAAAAGCATTGCTTCACAAAGATAACTTAGCAGCTTTGATGGTAACATATCCATCAACACACGGAGTTTTTGAAGCTACCATTAAAGACATCACGCAAATCATTCACGATAACGGCGGACAAGTATATATGGATGGTGCCAACATGAACGCACAAGTAGGATTGACAAATCCTGCAACCATTGGCGCTGATGTTTGTCACTTAAACCTACACAAAACATTCGCTATTCCACACGGTGGTGGCGGACCTGGTGTTGGACCAATTTGTGTAGCAGCACATTTAACGCCTTTCTTACCAAGCAATCCGGTCATTGAAACTGGCGGCGAACAAGCAATCACTGCAATTTCTGCAGCTCCTTGGGGAAGTGCATTGGTATGTTTAATCTCTTACGGATACATTACGATGTTAGGTTCAAGAGGATTAACGGAAGCGACAGAATTTGCCATTTTAAACGCCAACTATATCAAAGGACGTTTGGAAGGACGCTATGATATTTTATACACCAACGAACGCGGACGTTGTGCACATGAGATGATCATTGATTGTAGGCCATTCAAACAGCACGGAATTGAAGTTACGGATATTGCCAAGCGTTTGATGGATTATGGTTTCCACGCGCCAACGGTATCATTTCCAGTAGCAGGAACTATTATGATTGAGCCAACAGAAAGCGAAAGTGTTGCAGAATTAGATCGTTTTTGTGATGCGATGTTAGCTATTTTTGAAGAAATTTCAGAAGCAAGCGCGAGCGATACCAACAACGTAATGAAAAATGCACCACACACACTCGGAATGTTGACTGCTGAGGAATGGAATCTTCCGTACTCACGTCAAAAAGCGGCGTTCCCATTATCATATGTAGCTGACAATAAATTTTGGCCATCAGTACGCAGAGTAGATGATGCGTATGGAGATCGAAACTTAATTTGTACGTGTGCACCAATTGAAGAATATGCAGAAGCATAATTTACGCAAGTAAAACACTATAAAACTCAAAAAAGAGCGTCGTTTGTACGCTCTTTTTTTGTGATTTGTTTCACATTTTTATTTGAAGAATTATCACTATATCATGCATTCTTTTGAAAATTATTCACACAATTAACATTTGAGTGCATTATCCTCAAAAATTACACTTTTGCGATTTTCACTAAATAATAAAAGATGTATAATCGTTAATTTAGTACTTTCAAAACAAAAAATAATAGCTATATGAATGTTAGAATCACTGGAACTGGATGCTATATTCCCTCAGAAGTTGAAATTAATGAAGCTTTCCTAGAGCATCAATTTTTAAATGAAGATGGGAGCCCTTTTAGGCAAAACACAGATATCATTATAAAAAAATTTAAGTCTATTACTGGAATTGATGAACGCAGATATGCAGAAACACATCACTCTTCTTCTGACTTAGGTTTTTTTGCCGCAGAAAAAGCAATTGCAAATGCCAATATTGATCCAGAAGAACTCGATTATATCATTTTTGCACACAATTTTGGTGACGTAAAACACAATACCATTCAAAGCGACATGGTACCAAGTTTGGCGAGTAGAGTAAAACATAGCCTACGCATTAAAAACCCAAAATGTGTAGCGTACGACGTTATATTTGGTTGTCCAGGTTGGCTTGAAGGCATGATACAAGCATATGCATTCATCAAAGCAGGAATTGCTAAAAAATGCCTGATTATTGGTTCAGAAACCTTGTCAAGAGTAGTCGATGTACACGACCGAGATTCCATGATTTATTCAGACGGTGCCGGTGCTACCGTTATTGAAACTACAACAGACGATTGTGGTATTATTGCACATGAAACAGCAACATACGCTTATGATGAAGCACATTATCTATACTTTGGAAAATCGAACAATCCTGAGTTGTGCCATGATACTCGCTATATAAAAATGTACGGTCGTAAGATATACGAGTTTGCATTGACAAATGTGCCTGCCGCTATGAAAGCATGTTTAGACAAAAGTGGTGTTGCTATTGATGATTTGAAAAAAGTATTCATTCATCAAGCTAATGAGAAGATGGACGAAGCCATTATTGAGCGTTTTTATAGTTTATATGGTAAAGAAGTGCCTAAAAGCATCATGCCGATGATTATTCACAACTTGGGAAATAGTTCGGTAGCCACGATTCCTACGTTATTTGATATGGTAACCAAAGGACAAGTAGAAAATCAAGATATCCAAAAGGGTGATATTATTATGTTTGCCAGTGTTGGCGCAGGAATGAACATCAACGCAATTGTTTATAAATATTAACATGAATCACGATACTATCGCCATTATTGGTGGCGGAAACTTAGGAAAATCTATTGCACAAGGATTGTTAAAACAACACAACAATCCTTCACAAATTTATGTGACGCGAACGAAAGTTGAACTTTTGGGCGATTTGAAAGCGCAAGGCGTACATGTTACTTCTGACAATATTACCGCCGTACAACAATCAAAAATCCTAATTTTTGCCTTAAAGCCGTATCGCATTGAAAGCGTATTAAAAGAACTTGCGCCATATATTACGCCTGAGCATTTAATCATTTCTGTGATTAGCGATTTTTCTTTGGATCAACTAGCTGCTTGTGTTCACGAAAACATTCAAATTGTACGTGCCATGCCAAATACAGCAGCTGCCATTGGCGAATCGCTTACGTGTTTAGCTACAGCGAATGCTTCCGCAGAAAACATATCAAAAACAAAATTTATTTTTGATGCGTTGGGCGAAACGATTGAAATTAACGAAAGTTTGATGGATGCCGCAACCGTTCTTGGAGCTTGCGGAATTGCCTATGTATTGCGCTTCATTCGTGCAATGATTCAAGGTGGCATTGAGATTGGATTTGATGCAAAAACCGCTACGAAAATCGCTTCGCAAACAGTCAAAGGTGCCAGCGAATTGTTATTGCAAAACGGAAATCATCCCGAAGAGGAAATTGACAAAGTTACCACGCCAAAAGGCTGTACCATTGCTGGACTGAACGAAATGGAACACCAAGGATTCAGTTCGTCGTTGATTAAAGGAATTAAAACTTCAATTGAAACCATTCAGAAAAACTAAGATTTTTTGGTCTTAGGTCTTGTATTTCGACTGCGCTCAATGTGACAGGTTTTGGGTTTTAGAATTACTCTATTTAACTTTAAAAACGTCATTGCGAAAATTTTGTAAAAACTTGTGGCAATCTGTTGGTTTCAAACACTATTTTATTGTGAATTAGAAACAGACGAACACTTCATGCTCATTTTTTGTTATGCTGTATCAAAAGATTTCATTTTTAAATTAAAATAGCATTAAAGTATCAAATCAAATGTTTTGTAATTTTCGAACTCATCGGTTTCGTCAATGAATAGTAATAATTGATCAATTGACCATTTTCATCAAGTATATATTTTTGAAAATTCCATTTTACACTGGAACGTTTTTTACCGTTTAGTTCTTTAGAAGTTAACCAAGTGTATAACGGATGTTGGTTTTTTCCTTTCACATCAAGCTTTTCTGTTAAGGGAAACGTAACGCCAAAGTTTAGTTGACAAAATTCCTGAATTTGATCAGCATTGCCTGGTTCTTGTCGCCCAAATTGATTGCAAGGCGAACCTATGACAACCAATTGATCTTTGTACGTATCACTCAACTCTTGTAATTCTTTATATTGTTTGGTAAATCCGCATTTGGAAGCCACATTGACAAACAGTATTTTCTTTC
>CAZHSA010000218.1:0-6723 GCA_964535135.1 uncultured Kordia sp. | reverse complement strand
GCGCGTGTCCGAATTCGTGAAACAACGTCGTTACTTCATTAAAAGTTAATAATGAAGGTTTAGATGCTGTTGGTTTGGTAAAGTTGCATACAATAGACACATGCGGACGTTCCACAGTTCCGTTTTTTCTAGACTGTGATTTGTAAGAGGTCATCCAAGCACCGTTTCGTTTTCCTTTTCTCGGATGAAAATCTGCGTAAAATACAGCGACAAAATTGCCATTACCATCCACCACTTCATATGTTTTTACATCTTCATGATATACTTCAATATCAAACACTTGCTGAAAGTGAATGTCAAATAATTTTTCGGCAACTGTAAAAGCACCATCAATAACATTTTCAAGTTTAAAATAGGGTTTCAGTTTTTCATCGTCCAAATTGAACAATTCTTGCTTTAATTTTTCTGAATAATACGCACTGTCCCAACTTTGCAATTGTTCAATACGATCAAGCTTTTTTGCAAAATTTGACAATTGGGTAAACTCACGTTCAGCAGCAGGTTTTGCTTTTTCGAGTAATTCATTCAAAAACGAAATCACTTTTTTAGGCGTTTTTGCCATCCGTTCTTCCAGCACAAAATGTGCATGCGTTTCATATCCTAACAGATTGGCACGTTGATGACGCAGTTTGGCAATTTCCAACACATTGGCTTTATTGTCAAATTCATCACCTTTAAAGGCTTTGGAGCCAGCGGCAGTTGCCATTTGTTGGCGCAGCTCACGATTTTCAGCATATTTCATAAAAGGAATATAACTTGGATAATCGAGTGTAAAAATCCAACCGTCTTTGTCTTGACTAGTTGCCATCGCTTTTGCGGCTTCCAACGCTCCATTTGGAATTCCTGCTATATCTTTCTCGTCTGTTAAATGCAACTGAAATTTATTTGTTTCAGCCAACACATTTTCACCAAATGTGAGACTTAGCTTTGATAACTTTTTATCAATTTCACGAAGTGTTTCTTTTTTATCTTCTGGTAAATTGGCACCATTTCGGGAAAACGATTTGAACTTTTTATCGAGCAATGTATGTTGTTCTGTTGTTAAATTGAGCGCATCTTTTTGAGCATGTACTGCTTTTACGCGTTTAAATAAACCTTCGTTCAATATAATATCATTAGACAGTTCGGTAAGTTTCGGAGAAATCTCCTGTGCCATTTTTTGAATATTTTCGTTGGTTTCTGCCGAATTCAAATTAAAAAAAATACTCGTAATACGATCCAATTGCTCTCCAGAATATTCCAATGCTTCAATGGTATTTTCGAAAGTGGGTGAATCTTCATTAGAAACAATTAGCTCAATTTCTTTTTTAGTGTTTGAAATTTCGGTGTCAATTGCTGTTATAAACTCGTTTTCATCAATTTGTGAAAAAGGAGCTGTTGTATGTTTTGTAAGAAATTTATGTGTTAAAACGGTCATTTGGTCGATCTATTTGTTTGTTTGGTCGATTTTCAATTTTTATCTTTGTAAGAAAATACTATTTTCATGAGTAGTATATAGATTTATATAACGAAGCATGAATTTTCAAATTTTTGAAAATCAAAGATAGAGAATTTACGTTTATAATTATAAAAATTGCCCCGATGATGAAGAAGAATTTATACATTTTAAAACTATTTTTACTAATATCATTTTTTTCATTCGCACAACCTCCAACTGATGGATACTATTTGGATGGAGTGAATGACTTTATCGAATTGGATGATTCTGATAATATTAATACCACAACAGTAAACGATAGAACCGTTGAAGGATATTTTAAAGTAGATGATGCTACAAGTAGACAAGTAATTTACGAAGAAGGAGGTGGAACTCGTGGAATTTTAATTTATGTAGAAAATGAGTATGTCGTTGTTGGAGGCTTTAATAGATCTAATAGTGATTATACACCGCGATGGAATGGAACCTATTTTAGAGAACCCATTAGTGATGATACTTGGTATCATGTAGCACTAGTATTTGATAATGTAAGTACTCCTGTAAATGATCCAATTGCAGCATCAGACAATACAAATTTGAAATGGTACTTAGATGGAACTTTGATGGATTCAAGAGCTGGTTTTGAAATCAGAAGTCACTCTGGTGACGCTAATTTAGGACGATCAGACGGAAATATTCGATACCCAAATTGTGGGACATGGACGTCTGGTGGAAGTTCAGAATATTGTTTTGGCAGTATCAGCCAGTCAGGTTCCAATAATTACTTTGCAGGAAATATTTGGGGATTTAGAATTTGGGATGATGTACGAACTGTTACTGAAATAGATGATAACAAAGACATATTAATCACAACAGTAGGAACAGATAATCTAGTTGCTGCTTTAGATGGTGATACCATTTCCTATTTAGATGATAGTGATGCTGTAACCACAGATTCTGCAAGTAATAAAACTGAAATTACATGGTCATCAACTGCCGCTACCACAAGTTGGACTACGGGCACAAATTGGGTTGGTGGAAATGTTCCTGATGCAACAAAATTAGAATCAGTAATCATTCCGTCATCTACAAACTATCCAGTACTAACAGCACATACCATTGTAGGAGAACTTACAGTAGATGCTACGGCTTCTATTACGGTAAACGCAGGTGCGACATTAGATGTAGCATTCGATCTAACAAATAATGGAACGATTACAGTTGAAAATGATGGAGCGCTACTTTCACGTGAAAGTATTGCCGTAAAGGGTTCTGGGAATTTTATCATCAAAAGAGATTCGCCAAATTATACAAATACACTTTTTTATTCATACTGGTCTACGCCAATAGCAGAAGTAGATGCAACAATTGCTACTATTTTTCCTAATGTTGGTGGATTTGATTATTATTGGAATGCTTCTACCACAAATGCTGCGTGGAATAATGATCATACAGATATGGAAGTCGGTCGCGGATATGCCTTAAGAGCAAATCACCTAAATGTGGAAACAGCCACTTTTGATGGTACCGTAAATAATGGAGATATCGAAGAGACAGTATATTATACTGTAGATCCTGGTACAAGCGAATCTGGATATAATATTATTGGAAATCCGTATCCGTCTGCAATTGATTGGGAATTGTTTCAACTAGATAATGCTGATGAAATTGAAGGAACTGTATACTACTGGAGACAAACCGAAGCGCCAACAGGAGACAATTTAGCTTCCGATTATATTGAATATAACAACACAGGTTCAAACCCTTTGGGAGCCGCTGATGGAAACATTGGAACGGCACAAGGTTTTGCTGTGCAAGCAAAAAGTACAGGATCGGGAACGGTGACATTTAAAAATTCGCAAAGAGTCATTGCAAACAATACACAATTTTTTAGACCAACAGCCGCTTATGCAGCTCAATCCAATGCGAGTGCAAACACAAGCAACAGTCAAACAGACGGACGCATGTCATTACGTTTGGCAGGGAACGGATTGTACGCAACGCAGTTACTAGGTTTTATTCCGCAAGGAACTACAAATTATGATGATACGTATGATGGTCCATTTATCAACGAAGGCGCTGGAGTTGAGTTTTATTCGTATGTGATTGATAGTAAAATGTCTATTCAAGCATTGCCTGAATTGACAAATGTAGATGTAGAAATTCCTTTAGGATACCAAGTACTATCAAGCGGAACGTATACCTTATCTATTGATGCGGAATATCTATCACAAGATTTTGACATCATTCTAGAAGACCGATATCAAGGTACATTTACAGACTTGCGCCAAACTTCATATACATTTACGACAAGTCCGACAGAAGAAAATGATCGTTTCTTCATTCAAATTCAATATAGAAATACACTAAGTATTGACGCGCTTAAAATTGAGCCAAATCAAGTACATGTATTATTTCATGGTGATGATTTACAAACGCTTACAAAGCGTACCGATGTTGAGACGATTACTTTATATGATATTTCTGGAAAACAACTATTACAGCGTCAATATACCGAAACCATTGCAATGCCGCAATTGGCAAAAGGAGTCTATGTAGTTCAATATACAACAGAAAGTGGCATTGTACTCACGAAAAAAATCCTAAAGTCTTAACAGTAAAAAGCAGGAAATACAAGTAAAAATTCTGTATCATTGTTATAGAGATTTAAACACACCTTAAAAAGTCTCTATTATGAAAACACGCATACTTATATTAGTACTATTTTTTGGCGCATCCATGACAATACATGGTCAAATATGTTATGATTATGCTACCAAAAAATATCAACAGGAATTACATAAAAACCTAGAAAACAGTCCAACTGACGGACGTATTTCATTACGATTGGCAGGAAATAGTTCTTTTGTAACGATTCTATTAGGATTTATTCCTGAGGGAACTATTCACTTTGACGATGGATATGACGGTCCGTTTATCAACGATGGCGCTGCTGTAGAATTTTATTCTTTTTTAGGTTCAACACGACTCTCTATTCAAGCATTGCCTGAATTGACCAATACAAACGTACAAGTGCCTTTAGGCTACGAATTGACTTCGGATGGTTCGTATACAATTTCTATAGATGCTGAATTTTTAAGTACAGACTTTGACATTATTTTAGAAGATACCTATCAAAATACCTTTACAGATTTACGCCAAACGAGTTATACCTTTTCGGGAATTACTGGTGAAACGCACGATCGTTTCTTTCTAAATTTAGACTATCGCACGGCATTGCATACTGCAGATGATGTTAATGTTTCCAATGATATTCTAGCGTATTTTTATGAGGATCAATTAAAATTATACACACAGCGTAACGATATTGCTAAAATTAGTATATTCTCCATTACAGGAACACACATTTTTTCTACAGATTTTACGAATGAAATCTTAACTAAAAACATAGCACGAGGCATCTATATTATTCAATATACGACGACTACTGGTGTGAAAATTGTCCAAAAAATCGCCAAATAAGCAAAGAGACGTGCGTTTTGTCGATAAAATATGCATTTTACCGATTCTCTATAGAAACTTTTTCTCCATTCTTTTAACTGCCAGATAATTAGGAATTTTGTCCTGTTGATTTAGTAGATAAGATATTTTTTTTCATGGTTTAACTAATAATATATGTAACCTACTTGACGCATAATTACAATGTTGATAGCCCTAATTAACTGTATTATAATTAAATGGATTGGTTGATGGAAACCCTTTAAGAGTTCTTAGAGGGTTTTTTTACACCTAAATATGAAGCTAAAATATGTATTAAAAAAGAAGAAACACCTTTCATCGAAAAGTTTAGTCACTTCAACGAGAAAACGATTTTTTATGTGTGTAAAAAGTAGAAAAGAAAAGCAATGCAATACTTTTGATGCATCATTACAAACTACTTAGTCCAATGCATTTTGGGGTAAAAAATGATTAATAATATGGTAGGTTAGTTTTATTTTGAATGGTTTGTAAAGATAAAAAAGCCGCTTTTCGAAGCGGCTTTACTGTTTTATATATTGAATGATACTAAACGTTACTTCGCAACTTTCTTAGCACCTTCAATCACTTTTTGTTTCAATCCTTCTTTATACACCAAAATTTTATCCAACACACATGTATCAGAACTTCCAATAATTTGTGCTGCCAAAATTCCTGCGTTTTTCGCGCCATCTAGGGCAACGGTTGCTACTGGAACACCGCCAGGCATTTGTAAAATAGACAAGACAGAATCCCAACCATCAATAGAATTTCTCGATTTTACAGGAACA
The DNA here is from genome assembly GCA_964535135.1 of uncultured Kordia sp. GTDB lineage: Bacteria > Bacteroidota > Bacteroidia > Flavobacteriales > Flavobacteriaceae > Kordia. Next base: position 1,038 of record CAZHSA010000218.1, on the reverse strand, counting down.
CCAATTACAGGCAACGGAGACAAAGAAGCCACCATTCCAGGCAAATGTGCTGCACCACCAGCACCAGCAATAATGACACTAATACCACGCGTATGAGCATTTTTCCCATACTCAAATAACTTCTCTGGCGTTCGATGCGCAGACACAATATCCAATTCAATCTCAATGTCAAAACCTTCCAAAATATCTACTGCTTCTTGCATTACCGGAAGATCACTTGTACTTCCCATAATAATTCCCACTTTTGCCATATTACTTGCTTATTACGTTGATTGTTTGTTTTACTTCTGCGGCTACTTTTCGAGCTTCGGCAACATCTTTGTTGACAATGGTTACGTGTCCCATCTTGCGAAATGGACGCGTTTGTTTCTTCCCATAAATATGTGGCGTTACACCTTCTAACTGCATAATTTTTTCAATATTTTCATACACTACATCGCCCGTATGTCCTTCTGCACCCACCAAATTTACCATAATTCCCGCAACTTTACTTTCGGTTTTTCCTAACGGAAGATTTAAAATGGCGCGAATATGTTGTTCAAACTGATCGGTATAACTCGCTTCAATACTATAATGTCCGCTATTATGTGGTCTTGGAGCTACTTCGTTTACCAAAATCTCATCGTTTTGTGTTTGAAACAACTCTACAGCTAAAATTCCTGTATGTTCAAGAGCTTCCGAAACTTGCAATGCTACTTTTTTTGCTTTCGCTTGAATCTCCTCAGAAATACGTGCAGGACAAATTACATATTCCACCTGATTGGCTTCTGGATGAAACTCCATTTCAACTACAGGATACGTTTTTACTTCACCAGAAACATTGCGTGCAACAATAACTGCAAGTTCATTCTTAAAATCAACCAGCTCTTCACACATACATTCTACATTTGGTAAATTGTCCAAATCTTCAATAGAACGCACCACTTTTACGCCAGTACCATCATAACCAAACTGCGTACTTTTCCATACAAACGGAATGGAAATCACTTCATTTTCTACACTATGCATCAATTCTTCCAAAGACATATAAATTGAAAA
>CAZHSA010000217.1:0-6751 GCA_964535135.1 uncultured Kordia sp. | reverse complement strand
GTCGTTCCGTTAAAATCTTATGTCCATATGCTTGATGTCCCACATCCCAAACTAGCAAATCAGTTGGCGTATCAAAGACATAATGTAGTGCAATTGTCAGGTCGACCACACCCAAACTAGCACCTAAATGTCCTTCTTTCACTGAGACAATATCAATAATAAATTCGCGTAATTCTTGCGCAACTTTGGGCAAATCGCCTTTGGAAAGTTTCCGTAAATCTTTGGGTGAATTGATATGTGAAAGTAAATTTTTCATGCGGGATTTTCAAAGTATAAAATTACGATTTTTGAAGTTGGTTCACTAAAAACTTATTAGTTTTACGTTATAATACTTTCATTATGCAACTCGAAAACATCTTTGATGACAATTACTTCATGAAAAAAGCACTGCAAGAAGCAGAAATGGCGTTTGAAAAAGGCGAAATTCCCGTTGGTGCCGTCATCGTAATTGATAATAGAGTGATTGCACGCGGACACAACTTAACGGAAACCTTAAACGACGTCACAGCACATGCAGAAATGCTGGCTATTACCGCTGCGGCTAATTTTTTAGGCGGAAAATACCTAAAAAGATGTACACTATATGTAACGCTCGAACCTTGTCAAATGTGCGCAGGCGCGCTGTATTGGAGTCAAATATCAAACATTGTATACGGCGCACGCGATACCGAACGCGGTTGCATCAACTTAAACACAAAATTACATCCAAAAACGGAGATGAAAGGCGGCATCATGGCAGAAGAAGCTTCACAATTGCTAAAAAAGTTTTTTATTCAAAAGCGAAACTTGAATTAATAAAAAACGCGCAATTTTCATTGCGCGTGTAACTTGTAACGGTGGGTTTTTGAACAATTTATTCAATAATTTGTACTTGTGTAGCAACCATCCCTTTACGGCCTTCTTCTTCTTCGTAAGAAACGTTGTCTCCTTCGTTTATTACTAAGCCGTTTAAGTTGGAAACATGAACAAAAATGTCTCTTCCTGTGTTGTCGTTGGTAATGAATCCAAAACCTTTGTCTTCATTAAAAAATTTAACTGTACCAGTCATTTGTGATAAAAAATAAAATTAATAGAAATCTAATTTACTATTTTTCAAGGACAACCCATATACATAAAGCATGTTTTTTATGTTATTCTTTTCGGCCGAAGTCATTCATTTCTTTCAATTTCTCATTAGAAAGTATAAAATCTTCCTTTTTTTTATCCTTATAACGATAGTAAATAAATACAGGCATCCAAATAAAAGTAAAGATCAAAATGCAAATTCCAATCACTTTTTGATCAAAATCTTCTTCGGCAAATTCGTAGTTGTAAGCGAAAACTGAAACGCCTATTAAGCCAACAATAAGTATGATGAGAAAGTATTTCATGTGTTTAAGTTTTTGTGACGAAAAGTATCATCGCGTAAAATTAATCAACTTTCGTCGATACGCGGTTAATAATTTCGATTTTGAAACGAATCCGTAATATTTATCATTTTTTAACACGGGCAAATTCCACGCACTACTGTCTTGAAACTTTTTCATTACGGTTTTCATATTGTCTTCTTCAAAAATAATATAATCGGGCGCGTGATGCATAATATCATCTACGTGAAGTGAGTCGTACAAGGCAGTATCAAACATAAATTCGCGAATATCGTCCAACAAGATTATGCCGACTAAATTGTCTTCATCATCTACCACAGGAAATAAATTTCGATTCGATTTTGCCACGGCTTCATGCAACATGGTTCCCAAGGTCATTTGCGGCTGAATGATGCTAAAGTTCTTCTCAATCACACTATCGAGTGCCATTAATGTGAGCACGGTTTCGTCTTTATTATGCGTTAATAAATCGCCTGTAGCTGCCAATTCACGTGTGTAAATGGTATAATTTAATAGATTTTTTGTGATGAGAAATGAAATAGCGCACGTTAGCATCAACGGCACAAATAAATCGTAGCCGCCTGTAATTTCTGCAATTAAGAAAATAGCTGTCAACGGCGCATGTAGTACACCTGCGATCAATCCTGCCATGCCTACCAAAGTAAAGTTAGATTCTGAAACGCTAAATCCCAACTGATTGATGACTTTTGCCACGACATTTCCAAGTGCGCTTCCCATCACCATCGTCGGAATGAAAATTCCACCCGAACCGCCCGCAGCAAAGGTTGTTGTCATCGCAACGGCTTTAAAAATCGTAATTCCGATCAGCAATACAATGACTACCCAAATATTGTCAGTATAGTTATCTAAAGGCGTGGCGCCAAGTGCTTCAATGTGGTTTCCATCTAATAAATTGGTAATAAAACCAAAACCTTCTCCATACAATGGCGGAATAAAATAGAGCATGACACCAATGCCCAATCCACCAATAATGAGTCTGTGTTTCTTCTCGCGAAAGCGTTCAAAAAATTTTGTAATTCCAAAGTGCATTTTGGTAAAATAGATAGATGCAAAAGCCGTTCCGACACCTAGTAAAATGTAGAAAGGAATATCGCCCAACTGAAATTGCTCTACAAGATTAAAATTGAACAAGTTTTCATTTCCCAAGAAAAAATACGACGTCACTACCGCCGAAACGGACGCTAATAACAACGGAATTAAAGATGTTAAGGTTAAATCGAGACTGAACACTTCTATGGCAAATATAATGGCTGCAATGGGCGATTTAAAGATGGACGAAATGGCACCAGCCGCCGCACAACCAATGAGCAACATACGCGTTTTGCTATCAATATGAAACAGCTTGCTAATATTGGAACTTATCGCCGAACCTGAAGCTACCGCAGGACCAAGCAACCCAACAGAACCACCAAAACCAACCGTTAACGGTGCCGTAATTAGCGGAATGTACATTTTGTGATTTTCCATGATGCCCGTACGCTTTGATAAGGCATAGAGAATAGAAGAAATGGCGTGTTCGGTTTCTTTTTTAAAAATAAATCGCAACAATACGTACACCAAAAATAACCCGATAATGGGCAGAATAAAGTACAGCTGATTTTTGGAAAAAATGATTCCATTTTCTAACAATGCTTGAATGGAAAATGTAATGTTTTTGATGGTAACCGCAACCAAACCAGAGCTTAAACCGACCAAAACACTTAATATGTAGACGAAATTTTTATTGGAAATATGTTTGTATCTCCAAATTAAAAAGCGTGTAAAGTGTGATTTTTTAGTTGTTGGCACCGAATTTTCCTTTTATTTAGGCTTTCTAAAGTACGAAAGTTACGAAGGAATCAAAATAGAATGAATGTATTATTTTTTCATGGAAGCATAAAAAACCGAGCTTTGGATTTAGCTCGGTTTTCTTGTATTGTTTAGAATCGTTTTTATTCTTCTTTAGATTCTTGATGTTCCATTATCATTTTATCATGTTCTTTCTTCATATTTTCATGTTCTTGAACCATTTGCTGGTGTTCTTTTTCCATCTGTGCATGATCTTTTTCCAGCTTTTCATGTTCTGCTTTTATTTCTTCCAGCGTTTTTTCACCAGCAGAATGTGCTGCTTCAATTTCTTTATGTTCAGTCATAAGTTTGTCATGCTTTCGTATAATTGCTGAATGCTTATTGATAATTTGTTGATGTTTAGTTTCAAATTTAACATGCATATCTTCTCCAACAATGCTATCATTCGCTTGGTGTTTATTTTGCCATTCTGTATGCATGGATTCAAACTTTGCATGCTCTTTTTCCATACTTCCGTGAATAGAATCCATTTTTTCGTGCGATGCTGCTAATTCTTTGTGTAATTTTTCGGCTTCGTTGTTTTTACAGCTTTGCATTGCCATAGCGCTAAAAAGGATAAAAGCGGCAAATACGATGGTACGTTTTAGTTTCATAGTTTTAAATTTATTGTTATTATTATTGATTTGGGTTTTTTAAAGGTTTGATCATTTCTGAAATTCTAATTTCGCTTGTAGGTTTATGTAATCTGCTAAATACAATTGACGAATGGTTTCTACATACGGACGCTTATCCGTGTAACCATTTTGGAAATCTTGAATCGCTTCTTCAAGGATTTGCAACGCCGCTTTTGTGTCTGTTTTAGCAGTAATGAGCGCTTTGTAATATTTGGGATCTGCAAAGTCTGAATTGTATTTGAGCAAAGTGTTTAAATCTTTCAATGCTTTTTCGTCATTTCCAGCTTCGTAGTGTGCGATACCGCGATATAAAAATGCTTCATGCTCTACCCAATCTTCACCACTTTCGTCAATTTCTTTTTGAATGTGTTTGTCAAAATAGGCAACACTATTTTTATAATCTTTCAATCCTAAATAGGCAATTCCGCGCCAATAATCAACACTATGACCTTGTGGATTGTCTATAAAATTTGGAGTCAGCGTATCTGTTGCATCAAAATCGGCAATCGCACTTTTATAATCGCGATAAAACCACAAATAATTGTAGCCGCGATAGCCTTGCCACGCAATAGGATCGAGTTCCACCGCTTTGTCAATGTACTTTTTCCACATATGTGGCATGCCTCTTTTTAAGAAAGGAATAGACAATTCGCGCCACGATTCGGCATGTGTTGGATCGAGTTCTACAGCTCTAGCAAATGCGTTGATGCTTCCCTCTGTTCCTTGATAGCGTTTCATTCCGTTTTGAAAACTTTCCAACGCACGTTTTTTTCGCTCGCTTTCGTCTTCGCAAGCACATAATAAGGTTATAGCAAGTATGCTAAGGAAGAATTTCTGTAATGTTTCCATTTTCTATTCGGTATGAGATGTACATGTAAGTATCGAAAAAATTGCCACGTATAAAGTTCGGCGTCCATTCTTTGAGTTGCGTGGTCAACTGAAAAAGTTGTTCTTTTAAGTCTTTGTTGAATGCTTTTGGTTGTAAATTTAAGTCATTTTCATGGATTACATAACGCCCTGCTTCGCCTTTGCAATTGATGACAAAGCGAATGTTGAGATAGCCAGAATCTGTATAGTTTTTGTTTTGATAGTTTGATAAGATAAAGTTGCGCAATTCGTTTTTCCCTTTGCTATACTGTGCGTATTCCGGATTGTAATATTGCAAAATATAATCTTCATTACAGGCTGAAAATCCGTCACTTAGCAACGCTGTTGCAGGATCAATATAATGTGCATCTGAAGTAAATGCATTTTGTGTGGGAATATACGTTTCTTCTTTCGGTAGTTGTTCGCAAGAAGCGACACTGATTGCTAGTATAATAGCAATACTAAAAAGATTTCGAGTTTTAATTATTTGCATGTCACAAAAATATTCAAAATAATTAGAAATACGATCATTTTTCATATACAACGTATATGTTTGTATGAATTACTTTTTTGGTGATATCAATCGCAAAAGAGTCAAACTCATCTACACTAAACATCACAATATCAACATTTTATTGAAGTTCTCTTGAAAAAGTTGTATTTTTATGTAAGAAATGTCATTTCTTCTAATGGCAAAATTAATCTTTAACCAAAAAAGAAAGTTATGAAAAAAAGAACATTAGAAAAGTTACAGTTTTCAAAGAAAACCATCAGTAATTTACGTTGTACCGTTGTAAAAGGAGGTATAAGTGGTTTAGACTGGCAGTGTGATAAGTTGAGTATTACTTGCAATCCGTCGCTTCAACTTACATGCCCAAATAGAGGTTGTCAGATGAATTAGTGGTAGAAAAGAAAGCTGTCTGAAAAAACTTTTAAAAAGCGTCATTCCAAATTTGTTTCAGTTTGACGATTTTTTGACTTTTCAGACAGCCTTTTTGTTTTTATTTCTCTTGTATATTGAGTTGTATACTGAGTTCTTGTAATTGTGCTTCGTCAATTGTTGCAGGCGCATCAATCATCACATCACGTCCCGAATTGTTTTTCGGGAACGCAATAAAGTCACGAATCGTTTCTTGTCCACCTAAAATGGCAACCAATCTATCCAATCCAAACGCCAATCCGCCGTGTGGTGGCGCTCCGTATTGGAAAGCGTCCATTAAGAACCCAAATTGCGCTTTCGCTTCTTCTTCGGTAAATCCTAAATGCTTAAACATCACTGCTTGCATTTCTTTGTCGTGAATACGAATAGATCCTCCACCAATTTCATTTCCGTTTAAGACTAAATCGTATGCATTTGCTTTTACATCACCAGGATTGGTGTCTAATAATTCCAATTGTCCTGGTTTAGGAGACGTAAATGGATGGTGCATGGCGTGATAGTGTCCTGTTTCTTCATCGAGTTCTAATAAAGGAAAATCTACTACCCAAAGTGGCGCAAATTCTTTTGGATTTCGCAATCCTAAGCGTTCTGCCATTTCCATACGCAAGGCGCTTAGTTGCGCTCGAACTTTGTTTGTATTACCAGATAATACACAGATTAAATCACCTGGCTTAGCTCCTGTAACTTCCGCCCATTTTGCTAAATCGTCTTGGTTGTAGAATTTATCAACCGATGATTTATACGTTCCGTCTTCATTGCATTTTACATATACCATTCCTAACGCACCAACTTGTGGACGTTTTACCCAATCAATGAGTTTATCAATTTCTTTACGAGTATAACTTGCAGCTCCAGGCACAGCGATTCCGACTACCAATTCAGCCGAATTGAAAACTTTGAATTCTTTGTGTTGTGCAACTTCATTTAATTCGCCAAACTCCATTCCAAAACGAATGTCTGGTTTGTCGTTTCCATACGTTTTCATCGCATGATCAAAAGTCATTCTTGGGAATTTTTCCACATCAATTCCTTTGATTTCTTTTAGCAAGTGACGCGTTAATCCTTCAAAAATATTTAAGATATCTTCTTGCTCC
>CAZHSA010000216.1:0-6830 GCA_964535135.1 uncultured Kordia sp. | reverse complement strand
TAATTGGGAACAAAAACTCTGGTTTTAGTAGCAACGAAACCATTACTTCTTTTATCAAAGATTTGTATGCCGATTATGATATTTATGATAATTATTTAAAGTTTTTTGACAAGAGCTTTACAAGTCCATTATCGCGCACAGGAATCAATACGTATAACTATGTTTTGGTAGATACTGCGTTTATTGACAACAAATGGTGTTATAATATTGTCTTTTATCCTCGACGAAAAAATGAACTGACTTTTAAAGGTGATTTTTGGGTGAACGATTCTACATATGCCATTAAAAAGATCAATCTTCAAGCAAGTAAAAGCGCCAATATTAACTGGGTAAAGGAAATTTACATAGAACAGGAATTTGACGTATTGAACGATTCCGTTTTCTTGCTAAAGCGCGATTATATGTTGTCTGATTTCGCTTTAAACAAAAAAGAAAAATCGAAAGGTGTCTACGGAAAGCGAACCACTTTGTATGATAATTATGTGTTTGATGAAGAAAAATCTTCTGAGTTTTACAACCAAGAGATCAATCCGTTTAATCAAGAAATTTACGAACGCAGCGATGAGTTTTGGGCAGAAAACCGTTTGGAAAAACTGAACAAAGATGAAAAAGGTGTGTATAAAATGTTGGACACGCTAAAAACGGTTCCGAAGTTTAAACGCTTGTATAATTTGGCATCTATCTTGGCTTCAGGATATGTAGAATTTGACAAATATAATTTAGATTACGGACCTATTTTCTCCACATTCGGATTTAATGATGTAGAAGGTATTCGACTTCGCGCAGGTGGACGAACGTATTTTGGGCCAAATGATAAATGGCGTATTGAAGGATATGGTGCGTATGGTTTTAAAGACAATCGCTTTAAATATGGAATTTCAGGAAAATGGTTGCTCAATCCTAAAAACAGATTGATCATCTCCGCCGGAAATCGCCGCGATGTCGAACAAACTGGCGTGAGTTTAACCGTAAATGATAATGTTTTAGGGCGAAGTTTTGCATCGTCCGCATTGTTTGCTTCTGGAAACAGCGATCGTTTAACAGACATCAATTTATCCACGTTTGCTGTGGAAATGGAACCAATCAAAAACTTCACCATGCGTTTGGGAAGTTCCTACAAAACCATGCGATCCGCATCGCCAACAACTTTTAGTTTATCCTATCTCGATCCGCAAGCTCCGAATGGAATCAACGATCGTTTGGTACAATCGGAAGTGAATTTTTCTATTGATATGACGCCAGGCAGAAAAACCATTCGTCATGGTGTAGAGCGCAAAATCGTTAATGACGATTTCCCTCGTATTTATCTAAACTACAGTCGTGGTGTAGAAGGATTATTTAATAGTGATTTCAACTATTCCAGATTGCAATTATTTTACAGACAACCTTTCCAAGTGGGTGGTTTTGGGCGCACATACACGACATTTGAAGCTGGAAAAACCTTTGGAACAGTTCCATTAAGTTTGTTAAATGTTGTGCCAGGAAACCAAGCGTATTTCTCTATTCATAATACATTCTCTCAGTTAAACTTCTATGAATTTGTGACAGATACGTATGCATCTTTACATATAGAACATAATTTTAACGGACGTATTTTTTCAAGAATTCCTTTTTTACGAAAGTTGAATTTGCGTGAAATTGTTGGAATTCGTGGTGTTTGGGGAAGTATTTCTGATGAAAATGTAGCGATGAATGTTCCTGCGTTTCAGAGTTTGCCATTTAGTAGTATTACACCAGAAGGAATTGCACCAAATCAAGAAATCTACTGGGAATATTCACTCGGAATTGGAAACATCTTTAAAGTCTTTCGAATCGACTTCAACTTTAGAGGAAATTACAAAAACAATATCGACGCACGTCAATTTGGTGTCACAGGTGCGTTCGGGTTTCACTTCTAAAAATAGATTACTGTCGCTGAATGTATAAGAATACGTACGCTTCTTGCGTAATTTCTGCGATCGTTCAAACTTTAGTTGCCTTTTCACAGATAGATTCATGTTTTTTACGGAGAATTCTTCAGTGTTTTTTATAGAACCGAAAATCAATACGTTTTGTATATAATATGAGTTCGACATAAAAATCAAGCACATGGCTTTCAAAGTATATCGAACTCATGTTATTTTTTACAAGTACTACGGTTTAGATAGAACCTTCTCCTCGTCCTGTAGTAGTTTCGTCACAGATAAGAGTATATTCTTGACAATTAGTTCCATCAATGTATGATGGTGCACAATTACCGTAAGGATCAGTCACAATACAGCCTCTCATATAAGTTGCATTAAAGCAGTTTGCAGGCACAGTAGAGTGTGGATCACAAACTTGTGTATCGGTTGCGCCACCTCTAATTTTTAACGTATTACTAATTGTTGCAATGTTTACTTTTTTTAGGGATAATTTTTTGTGTTTTTTCATAATAACGAGTTTTCTAAATTATTGAGTCGAAAATACAAGATAAGTACACTTAAAACCAAGAAAAACAGGTCTGTTTTCTAAAAAACAGACTGTCATTTTTCGTTGCTATCGTTGAGTTTATCAAGGTTTTTTACATAAAAGGAAGGATAAATTCCTGTGCGTTTTCTAAATGCTTTCGAAAAAGACTCTGCGGTATTAAATCCTACTTCTGTTGCGATAGATTTGATATCATATGAGCGAAAAATAGTATCATTTTTCAAACGTTGCAACGCGTAATCTATTCGTAAATCGGTGATGTATTGTATAAATTTTTTCTTTTTATGCGTTCGAAGCACAACGGAAAAATACGTGCTATTTGTATGCAATTTTTTTGCTACATAATTAAGTGTGCACTTATTGCTAAGGAATTGCTCTTTTTCTTCAAACTTTTTTAGTCGTTTCAAAATTTCAACTACTTTTTCATCTGGAATTTTAAGTTGTTTTTTAGGAGTTTCTTTCTCGTGAGTTTCTCCTTTTGTAATTTCCTTTGGGGAAGTTTCTTGTTGTTGCTGTTCTAAGGTATTTATTTGAACTAACAACTTATCAAATCGTTTTTTAAACTGATATTGTCGTTTCTTGTAAAAAAATCCACTAATCAGTAACACACATAAAAGTAACAAGGCAATATATTTTACATACTTGTATTTTGTCTCTTTAATTTGTGATTGTTCTTCTAGGTTTTGAATTTTATTTTCGAGCGATGGAATGTCGTATTTTTCATAAAGCGTTTCCGTAGTTTCATCTTTCATCAAATCATTCTGCGTATCTTTTTCATAAAAAAGTTTATAAAATTTGATGGTATTTTCAGCATCGTCAAGTTGCTCGTAGGATTTTGCTAGAAGAATTAAAATTTCTTGTAAAAAAGGAAAATCTATTGCCAATGTTTCCGAAGCTTTCAAGGCTTTTTGTAAATACACAGTGGCTTGTGTATACTGTTGTAAACTAAAATACGCTTTCCCTTGAAATAAATAAGTTAGCGGAAGTTCTTTCTCTAATTGTAGTGTTGTAATTTCTTTTTCGGTTGCTTTTAAAATATTCAAACAACGCTCATATTCGTTGAGTTCATAATAATTAATTCCTTTGGCTACCTCCAACATGGCATGTGCTGCCGCATCATTATATGTTTTAGATTTTTTGATACCATCACGAATATGCACCATTGAAGAATCTATAAATGTTTTTTTAAGTGCAGGTTTATTTTCATTTTTAATAGCAAGTTTACTGTAAGCACTTGCTAAAATCATATGACGATTAATAATTTGTGAATAAAAATCTTTTTCTCCTTTAGATTGAAAATATTGTAAATTCTTCTTTGAAATTTCAATAGCGTTTCTAACATCGCCAATTTGATTTTTAATCAATGCAATATTATGCGAAATAATGTGAAACTTCATTTGATTGGGATCATCTTTAATCAAATTACGAACGTTTACGTAATAGTCAATCGCTTTTTTGTACTCGCCAAAATCTGCATAAATTTTCGCCTTCAAAAATAAATTCTTTATAATATAAGTGCTGTCGTTAGCGGCTTCACTATGCGGAAGTGCTTTATTTATAAATTGAAGTGCTTTTTCTTTATTTCCCAATTCGGTAGAAACTCTTGCAATATAATGTTCTGCTTGATGAATTTGAGATGGATTCTCATTTTCAATTGCCAATGCAAGCATTGTTTCCGCGTAAGTTTGCGTGATGCGCAAATCTTTAAACTCATAATTATAAAACTGTTCCTTTAGCGTTTCAAAGGATTTATTTTTCAAAGAATCTGGAATCTGAGGAACATATTCTTGTGCGGACAAACCAAATCCTGTCAACAATAAAATTACGAGCCAATACATTTTTGTCATAGGGGAAATCAACATATAAATAACAGAATAATAATGTGTTAGTATACCTGTATTGAAAGAAATTGAAATGAAATAACGCATTCTTTACTCAAAGATAAACGACAAGCGATTTTTAGGTCAAATTTTTTCAAGCTTTTTTTACTAAAATAAAAAAAAACGAATGGATTTATTAAAAAAAACATACGATTAGTTAAAAAATTGGCACAAAAATGAAGCCAAAAGTGAAGTGTGTACACAAAACAATACATAAAAGCAGATGCTCGGTGTTTTATAAATGTAAAACCAAGTCTTTTATAAAAAAATACGACCAACAGTTTTTTCAGTATAGACTTTTGCCAAAGTCATGTCTTTAAGTAAATTACTCTTAAATTTTAAAGCAAGTGCTGGAATAGAATACTGATCTAACGAATCTTTTTCATGTTCTTGTGAAGTCGCTTCCGCAGAAAAAACAAAGACACACAAAACGAGAAATCGTACTAAAAAATTGGGGGGAAGTGAAATGGTATGAATCAGAATATAAAATAAATATTATTGATAAAAATTAATACTTACGCATCATTTGTGACAGAAAATAAAATAATGTTACAACAATAATCATGCAAATCTAACAAAATAATAAAGCTTCTTCATTGCTCAGTCAAAGTGTTTTACCTAAATTTGCAGCCCTTTTTAAAAATGTATGATAAATTAAACTGGTTTTATGACAGCGAAAGAAAGAGTAACCTTTGATGCACTGATTGAAATTCCAAAAGGAAGTAGAAATAAGTATGAATATGATTTTGACTTAAAGAAAATTCGTTTTGACAGAATGTTATTTTCTTCTATGATGTATCCTGGCGATTATGGTTTTATTCCAGAAACACTAGCACTTGACGGCGATCCGTTAGATGTATTAGTCTTAGGAACTGAGCCTACGTTTCCAATGTGTGTCATGGAAATAAAACCTATTGGAGTATTTCACATGGCAGACGAAAAAGGGCCTGATGAAAAAATAGTATGCGTACCTGTGAGCGATCCAATTTGGAATAGCTACGAAGATATCGAAGATTTGAATCCACACCGAATCAAAGAAATCACACACTTCTTTCAAGTATACAAAGATTTAGAAAAGAAAAAAGTTGACGTTGGTGGCTGGGGAAATGCTGAAGAAGCCTACGAAATTGTAGACAAATGTATTGAACGTTATGAAACCAGCGAACACAAAAAAAACGGGAACTTCACCATATAAAAAAGTAATACTTTGCAAATCTTAACAAAAAGCCTTCGAAATCGATTTAGAAGGTTTTTTTTTATGCTTGATTTTGTTACTTTTACGCCGCTAATTAACAAATCAAAGAAATATATATGGAATCACTGATGATTTACATGCCAATAGCTGCAGCAGCACTAGGCTTAATCTACATGCTTATCAAAAAGTCTTGGGTAATGAAGCAAGACGCCGGCGATGGGAAAATGAAAGAAATTTCAGATTACATCTACGAAGGCGCATTAGCGTTCTTAAATGCTGAATATCGCCTCTTAGCAATATTTGTAGTTGTAGTAAGTATTGCACTTGCTGGAGTTTCATTTATTGTACCTACTACACATTGGATGATTGTAGTCGCATTTATTTTCGGAGCCGTATTTTCAGCGTATGCAGGAAACATTGGAATGAAAATCGCAACCAAAACAAACGTTCGTACCACACAAGCCGCACGTACAAGCTTACCGAACGCTTTAAAAATATCATTTGGAGGAGGAACCGTTATGGGACTTGGAGTTGCCGGTTTGGCAGTTTTAGGATTGACAGCGTTTTTCCTTATTTTCTTCCACTTTTTTATGGATGGGGTTTGGACGAATACAGATCAAATGACGATCGTTTTAGAAACATTGGCAGGATTCTCGCTTGGAGCGGAATCAATTGCATTGTTTGCACGTGTTGGTGGAGGAATCTACACAAAAGCAGCCGATGTAGGAGCCGATTTAGTAGGAAAAGTAGAAGCAGGAATTCCAGAAGATGATCCACGTAACCCAGCAACAATTGCAGATAACGTAGGAGATAATGTAGGTGATGTTGCCGGAATGGGAGCCGATTTATTTGGTTCGTATGTTGCAACCGTATTAGCAGCAATGGTATTGGGGAACTATATCATTAAAGATATGGGCGGAAACATTGTAAATGAGGGATTCGGAGGAATTGGTCCTGTATTATTACCAATGGCAATTGCAGGAGCAGGAATCATCATTTCTGTGATCGGAGCCATGTTAGTAAAAATAAAAAACAACGAAGCTAAAGAAGCACAAGTAATGGGCGCATTGAATGTCGGAAACTGGACATCAATTGTATTAGTAGCAGTTGCTTGTTTCGGATTATGTACCTATATGTTACCTGAAACGATGACTATGTCATTCTTTGGTGAAGCTGAAGATGGTAGTAACTTGATGAAAAATATAAGTTCAATGCGCGTATTCTATGCTACTTTGGTAGGATTATTTGTAGGAGGCGTAATTTCAGCCGTAACAGAATACTACACAGGATTAGGTAAAAAACCAATC
>CAZHSA010000215.1:0-6918 GCA_964535135.1 uncultured Kordia sp. | reverse complement strand
CACCACACCAACTTGGAATATTTTCCAAAAAATAGGATTTCGCTTTTTCTTTATATATGTGTTATTCAACATCTTTCCATTTCCGATAGTTGACTCTATTCCTTATTTAGAAGATTTTACTAAGTTCTTAACTGAAAGTTTATGGGAACCAATTATTCCTTTTGTTAGTGATACTTTTTTTGGACTTGAAGTTTCTGGAGTACGTACTCCAACTGGAAGCGGCGATATGTCCTATGATTTTATGCATCTTTTTTCCTGCGCATTGTTTGCCATAACTGGAACAATTATTTGGAGCATTATAGATCGAAAACGAAAAAATTATAGTACACTTTTACGCTTCTTGCTCATCTATATTACGTATTATCTTATACATTCCATGTTAACATACGGTTTCATCAAAGCATTTCCTATGCAATTTTCAGCTCCATCTTTAGGGAGACTTATTCAACCGTACGGACACTCGTCACCTATGGGAATTGCTTGGACATTTATGGGCGCATCTAAAGCGTATACCATCTTTTCAGGATTGGCAGAATTGGTAGGCGGTTTTCTCCTAATTTTTAGACGCACACGTACCTTGGGCGGGTTGGTTTCATTTGCTGTGATGCTGAATGTTTTTATGATGAATATGTGTTATGATATTCCCGTGAAACTGTATTCTTTCCACTTACTCTTTTTTGCATTTTTTATTTTTATTCAAGATTGGAAACGCCTTTTTGCAGTGTTTTTTACAAAGACTGCAGTTGTTCCGAGAAGCTTTCCGAGATATTTTAAGGAAGATAAATTTCACTATGCTTCTATTGCTTTAAAAGTGATCATTTTAGGACATTTCTTTTATGGGACATTAGGATATAGTATGGAACAATATAAAACAAGAGGTCCAAACAGACCAAAACCAGCCATGTACGGAATTTATGAAATTGAACATTTTCAAAAGAATAATGATACCATTCCAATGTTGGTGACCAATGATACATTATGGAGAAGAATTGTATTTCAATACCCAAATTATTTTAATGCGTATAGAATGAACAATACGGCACGTTGGCTGTCGCTAGAGATAGATACCATTGCCAAAACAATGCTAGTTAAAAATCGCAGAGATTCAACCGATATTTACAATTTAAAATATACGTTAAAAGATAGTATGCTTACTTTAAGTGGCACGCATAAAAATGACACTTTATTTATCAAAGCAAGACAATATGATTTGAGGAAGTTTAAGTTAATAAATCGAGGATTTAATTGGATAAATGAGTATCCTTATAATAGGTAATGTTATTATTATGTCTCGTGATATAAACGGGAATCAAAGTTAAATTTCTGAATTTTCACAACGCTGATTCTATGAAAATCAATGTGCAACGGATTTAAAATATAGTTGAATTCATCTTTGACAATCGCAGAAGGTACTTTGAGTACTGCAAATTTATTTTCTGTGACAAATTTGGTAAAGATTTCTTGGGTTTTACTATTGTATGGAAAGGTGTTCCAATCTTTGGGAAGCTTTTGAAGCTCATACACAGGAACTTCATCTGGAATTTCAATATGGACTAAAATACGATCGCTTGGTAAGTCTTCCGTGATGTCTAAATGCATCACAACTTCCAAATACGATAAAGATATGTGTTGTGAAGTATATACGGCGCGCGTTCCGATTTCGTTCCAACGTCCGCCAATTTTTTCTGCGCCAACGCCCGAAAGTAAGTTGTTCTTTCGTTTGGCTCTGTCAATTCTGTAAACAATCATCAAGCAAAAATTCCGTAGTCAATACGTCGTATTTCGTCAATAACTAGTTTTACGCCGTAGCTTGTGTCTAAAAGCGAAAAAGGAGTTTGTCCGCCTAATACTTTGCTTTTTTTGTTCAGCCATCGTGTGAATTTTTTTTCATCTCCAAAAACTTCAAACCCTTTTGAGTATACTTCAGCAATTTCAAACAAACGTTCACTAACTTCTTTGTCGTAACTTGCCTTTTTTGATAAGGTTGAATAGGAAGCTGGCACTATTTCAGATATTTTTGTGAGCGGCAATGCCACACGCATGCTGAATTTTTTTAATTGTGAACGCGTCACGCCACTTCTTGTAGCATGAATGATTTTTAACTTATTTTGCGGCGAATCGTTTCGGTTATCAATATAACTTGTTAGGGTTAGCGCTTCCATATTTAAGTAATTTTACCTAGTGTATTGTGTAAATTTACAATTATTTTACGGATTGACCATTCTTAAGTATGTTTTTTTACTATTTTTAACAAAATTGAAACAAATGAGTGTATTCGGATTGAAAACTTCAAATCCTGCGTTTACCAATTATTTTTGGAAAGGTTCCAACAGAAAACGATCTGCTAAAAAAATGACACTTCGCGGTGTCATTGTAAAAACAATTTTTTGTTTGCTATTGGTAACGCTGTCAGCAGCTTTTATTTGGAAATTATTTTTTGATGGCATGGTAATTACGTGGTTTACTACAGGCGGAATTATTGTGGCACTAATTTGCAGCATTGTAATTTCCGTTAGACGACAATGGACAATGCCGTTAACACTGATTTATGCATTGGCAAAAGGCGTTTTTATTGGCGGATTTAGTGCCATTATTCACCGTAAATTTCCTTATTTACCATTTCAAGCTGTCATTATTACTTTAACTACTTTTTTAGTGATGTTACTTCTGTACATGACCAAAATTATTAACGTAACCAAAAAGTTTAGAAGTGTGGTTATTACAGTGACATCCGTTATTTTCACCATTTATATTACGATATTTATTTTACGCTTTTTTGGAATTCATATCAATTTTCTGTGGAGCAGTTCTTGGTACGCCATCGCTTTTAATGTAATAGTTGCCATTTTTGCTGCCTTAAGTTTACTGCTCGATTTTGATTTTATAGATCGTTATGTGGGCAGCGCTAAAAAACACTACGAATGGTTTGCTACTTGGGGATTGCTAGTGACAATTATTTGGCTGTATGTCGAAGTGTTGCGATTGCTCAGAAAGTTTGCCGTTCGTTGATTATGGATAAAACCGCTATTGCTCTTCTACATTTAAAATGATCGGCAATACAAACTTTGTCTTTACAGGAATGCCTCTTTTATACGCTGGAGAAGCTTTTGGTAAGTTTTGCGCACTTGTTTTTAATAAGCTATCCAACGTTGGAATGTGTTTGGCTGTTTGAAGATTTTTATTGATTGAAAAAACATTGACTATTCCCAAAGTATCAATGTGTAATTCTACTTTTATGGTATCGCGAATGGTTTTAGTGACACGGAAATTATTTTGAGTGAGTTGTGTATGAAGTTGATCTGTAAGTGTTTGAAAAAAGCATGTTTTTTGCGCTTCTTTATCCAATGTGTCACAGTTTGAAAATGAAGGAAAAACATCAACCGTATTCAAATTGATGCTTTCTTTTTCCTGCGCCACAATAGTTTCTTGCGAAACGACAGGTTTCTGGAAAAAATCACACGAGACGCATACAAACAGAAATACACAATATGTCCAAAGTTGTTTCATCAATACAAATATCATGAAAAATACAACTTTTCAATAGTTTGCCGTAATTTTTGGTTTGTTTATTCTGATTTTAAATGAATTTCGGCTTTTAACTCACGTATTCGTGTATTTACAATGGTTTTGATTTCGGTTGTAGCTTTTGGAAATTTTTCTAGGAAACGCGTATACATTTTTAGTTTTGCTTTTGTATCAGAATAGTAATTGTCGGCCACTTGCGCTAAGCGTAGTTGTGCCAATTCATACTCGGGATTTTCCGCTAATGCCATGTTGAATAATTTCATGGCTTTTTTAAATTCTTTTCGATCAAAATGAACCATTCCTAAAATATAATAATCGCCCGAAGGATCGGTCATTTTTCCCACAATCGCTTGTGATGCGTGATGTTCCGCCTTATCAATCATTCCGTCTTGATAATACAATTTTGCCAACTGCGAATGGTAAAAGTAGTTTCCTTTATCGCGTTGCAACGCTTCTTCGTAATAGTTAATTGATTTTAAAATTCGCCCAACACGATACGCTGCAAATGCTGCTTTTTCATATACATATTGCGTCGCTTTCTTTCGATTTATTAATTTTTCAAACCATAACAAGGCGTTTCTGTATTCCTTTTTCGCATAGTATAATTGCGCTTTATACCCAATAATTTTCACATCTTCTGAATTGTTCTCCAAACCTATCTTGATCAAACCTACTGCTTTTTCAAACTCTTGTTGTTCCATGTAGTTTTTAATCAGTTTGTAGATACTTTTTTGATGCTGCGAATCCAATTGAAAGGCAGTTTGGTAAGATTGTATAAAAGTTTCTTCCCGTAAGGATTCTTTCACCAAACCAATTTGATAGTGAAAATTCGGGTTGATCGTGTCTTTTTCTTGTAGTTTTTCAAAAATTACTAATGATTTTTCTAGTTTTCCTGTCGTACATAATAATCTTCCATAATCGTACAATATTAATGTGTTTAGCGAATCTACTTTGAGGACTTTTTCATAGTGTTCAATCGCCTTTTTACTATTTCCCAACGCTTTGTAAGATTTTGCAATTTGTGCGGTTGCATAACTACTTTCATCCGATTCATATAGTTTGATGGCTTTTGAATAGTTTCCAAGTTGATACAAACTATCTGCCACAAACAAAGTCGAAGATTGCGCTCCGACTTTGTAAATGCTCATGCAAAGTATGCATGTGATAAGTATTTTATTCATGCGTGATTATTCTTGTATTTGAAACACAATTGGGATGGCAAATTTTACACTCTTAGGTTTTCCATCTTTCATGCCAGGCTTAAATTTTGGAAGTGAGTTTATCGTCTTTTCTGCTTCATCTTTCAAAGCTGGATGTGGCGCTCTAGCTAACACATTAGCAACGTTTCCATTTGTATCTATCACAAATTTTATAACAATTCGTTGTCTGCCAACCAAACCAATACTCTCGGCAAGTTTTACATCAAAATTTTGAGAAATATGTTTTTGAATAGAAAAATTTAAGCATTCTTTTAGTTCATTTTGTGATACTTTACCTTCGCAGTTAGGATGTACAGGTACTTTGTCTAACTCTTTAGATGAAACGGCTTCTGTTTCAAACTCACTATACGTTACATTTTCTTGTATGCTTTTCTTGCGAGCCACCACATAGTCATCATAATTCCATGCGTTTGTATGTAACACTTCAGGTTCTTCACCTTTCGCAATCGCCAATTCACGTCGCGATTCAAAAAGTTGCTTTGATAAATCGCCTAGTTTGGTGTATTGTTCTTTTGTCATCATTTCAACACCTTTTACACTTTCGCTATAGGCATTAAAATCTTCTACCGCTTGAGCCACTTTGGCATTCATCTTTTCTACACTGGCTTCAGTATTTTCTACTTCTGACACGGTAGTATCTTCACAAGAAGTATATACCAAGGACAGAATGAGCATTGGCACTAATACCAAATACTTTAGCTTAAAGATTTCACGGGATTTTTGTTTTGTTAACATAATGATACGTTTTTTAATTAATGAATGTTTAAAAAATTGGTTTGCAAACGAAAATTGTTGAGTCTGGAAGACTTCCGCCAACAATTTTTCATAATAATCGGATTTATTCTTGTGTTTTACGACCGCTGCATCAGCGATGTATTCGTGTACTTCTGATATTCGTTTTTGATAGATGTAAATGAGTGGATTGAACCAACACATAATGCGCAAGAGTTCAAAATATAGCAAGTCTAGCGAATGCTTTTCACGAATGTGCACCAGTTCGTGTGAGAGAATGTCTTCTAGTTTGTTTTCTTGTATTTCCTCGCCAATAAAGACATATTTAAAAATAGAAAACGCTAGCGTACTTTTGGGTATGATAACAATAGTGTAGTGTTCCTTTTTTACAAAGCGTCCTTTGAAACGGAGTTTTACTAATTGTACAATTTTATAGATAAATAATAGACTGCTGACTGCAATTCCCACAATTAAAAACCAGTTCCAAGTAGGTTCAATAGTGGCGACTGCTTTTTCCGGAGTGAGCACAATTTCGGGTAATAATATTATATACTCTTGTGGCACTACATTTTGAAAGCTTTCAAGTTTGATAAAGGGCAGCACAAATGCTATTAATGACGAAAATATTAGATAGATTCTATTCCAATTAAAAAAGGTTTCTTTTTTTAGAAACAGATCATAACTTAGCAAAAACAGTAATTGAAACGCGACAACTTTTATAAAATATACCATCATGATTCCTCGTTACTTTTTTCGATTTCCTTGCGTATTTCTTCTAGTTCGGAAGTACTGATATCGTTTTTCTGCATAAAAAATGACACCATACTTTTAAAAGATCCTTGAAAATAACCATTGACTAGTTTCGAAATGGACTGATTGCTATATTCAGATTGTGGCAACAGCGGAAAATATATATGTCCTTTCCCAACTTTTTCATAGCCTACAAACCCTTTGCTTTCCAGAATTCGCACAATGGTAGAAACGGTATTATATGCAGGTTTTGCCCCTTTAAAGTTTTCAATAATCGTCTTTACATTGGCTCTTTCAAGTTGCCACAGAATTTGCATGATTTCCTCTTCTGCTTTCGTCAATTGTTTCATCTATTTTTCGGTATTATTTTCAACTAAGTTTTTAGTTCAACAAGACAAATATAACTAAAATTTTAGTTTAAACTAATTTTTTAGTTGAAAATATAAATATTAACATGTAGCTTTAATCAAGAAGCTTGTATAAATTACTTTAGGAATAAATCGTTTCAGGATGATTATACTGTTTAGAGGAAGTAGCTCCACTTGCTACTTTGAATTAGCACTTCCTTAAAAGTGATTCAATGCGCATATCGTGTCCTTGTTGATGAATAGAAATTCTTTGGAGATGATCCCGCTCTACAGCGGGATTAGCTCAACTTACAACTTTGTGTGCGTCCTTTGGACTGCACAAA
>CAZHSA010000214.1:0-6923 GCA_964535135.1 uncultured Kordia sp. | reverse complement strand
ACTATTAAAAAGAGGAGCCTCGTCAACTCCTCTTTTACCTATTCAACTTCTTCATCTCCTTTTATTTCTCCACCAAGAATCATATTGATAAGGTTGTTGGAAATTTGAAATTGTTTACATTGTGTAAAGTTTTATTGATTTTCCATGATATAAAGTTTTTGTTTATAAATAACTTGATAAAAGAAAGATTTATTGTATTAACTTATGAGTATTCTTAAAAATTAAAATTTTTAATTTATGATCGTGATTCATAAAAAAGTATGTAAGTATTATCTGTTGCTTGTTTCCTTCCTTTCTTTTTTTATGATGGAAGCACAGCAAGTAGAATTGTCTGAATATTTCAATCAACTCACTGAGGAAAAAGATTTTTCATTCAATGCTAAAGAACATCTTTTCGATAGCTTGTTGCAACAAAAAAACATCAAAATAGATACATTACATTTGATTAAGATATACCGTAGCTTTCTAAAAGATTTAGGATATTCAAATCTTGAAAAGTCATTCTTTATTATAGAAACTATTGAAAGACTTACAAAGGAATCGAATAATTACGATGTTAAAGATATTAAAGCAGTATATCGAAATAAAATAGCGTTTTTAATAAAAAGTAAACAATTTAATAAAGCAATACATGTAGCTAATACCTATTTAGATAGATACCCAAAAAAGGACGCAGATCTTGGAAAATTACATCGTTTACTAGCGGACATTTATATAGAGTTGGGGGATCTACAAAAGTCAATTGATAATATAGATAAATCTATTTATCTGTACAAAAAAGTAAAAAATAACAAAGGATTAGCAACATGTTTTTTAAATAAATTAGGAACTTATATAGATTTACAGGATGGTGTATTTAATTCAAAAATACTGAAACTCATAGAAGAAATAGAGTTGCTAAAGAAAAGGTATGAATTCTCTCCTAAATTAGAAAAAACGTATCAAAATAGTTTGGGTTATTTTTTTGATTTTTTAGGTGACTACCCAAAAGCTAAAATTCATTACTTTAAAGCATTAGAAATTTCATTAGAAAACAACTTTAGCGAAAATTTTTTCGCTATGAATATTAATCTTGGAGTACTATCCAAAAAGGAAAATGATTTGCAAAAAGCGTTGCAATATTTCCAGAAAGCTTCGGAATATGTATATGACGAAAAGGATAAAGCAGCAGCAGTTTCTAATAACCTAGCAGATATCTATAAACTTCAAAAAGATCACCAAAAAGCACTCATCCACTACCAAAAAGCCATCACACAAGCATTGCAAATAGAAACACTAGACCATCAAACATTGCCAAATTTTCAAGACATTGAACTTTCCCCCAATAAATTAGATGTATTAGGGTATTTAATAGACAAAGCCAACGGCTGGATTGCCTATTATGAAGCAGAAGGAACAACAAAATATCTTCAAAACGCTTTGGACACCTTCACACTTGCCGATCAACTCATTGATATCATTTACATAGAAAGCAGAGAAGACTTATCTAAACTATTTTGGCGAAAAAAAGGCGCTTCATTCTACCCAAAAGCGGTAGAGGTTTGCTATCGCTTGCAACAACCAGAAAAAGCTTTTGTCTTCATGGAAAAAAACAAAGCAATGCTATTACTAGAAAATATGACCAATGCTAACGCAAAACGCTTGTCCAAACTTCCTGAAAACATACTAAATCGCGAGCAAAACCTTATCAAAAAAATCAAAACGCTAGAATCGGAAATACAAGGAACTGCAACTGAAAAAACGAAACGAATAGAATCCTTAAAAGACACCATATTCAATTATAAAACAGCATACAATGCGTTTATAGATTCTTTAGAAACGAGCTATCCAAAATATTACAATTACAAAACCAATATCAACGTAATAACACTGGAAGATGTTCAAAAAAGCCTACAAGCAGACGAATTGGTATTGCAATATATTGTGGGAAAAGAAAAAGGATTTGTCGCGTTAATTTCGTCAAACGAAATCCAATTACAAGAATTACCGCCAACGGAAGCGCTAGGAAAAATTGTTGAAGACTATAAAAATGCAGTCTCCAAACCTTTTGTGAACAAAAATGATAAAACCCACTATCAAGAAGTTGCCACAACACTGTACAAACAATTACTTCCTTTCAAAAATGCAGCTCACTTTTCACAAAAACGAATTACCATCATTGCTGATGGTATGTTGCAGTACATTCCGTTTGAAGCGTTACTGATGCCAAACACTGAATATTTCATAAAAAACGCCGTAATTCACTATAACTATTCGCTTTCTTCGGCGGCACAATCAAAACAAAATAAAACGGCAGTTTCAAAACCATTCATTGCCATTGCGCCCACCAAATTTAAAGACAATCAGTTCAGTACATTGGCAACAAGTTCAACGGAACTACAAAAATTAACAAACATCTTTGATGCAAATCATTTTCAATACGATGAAGCTACCAAAGAACGATTCACTACAGCATACGGAAACTATAAAATAGTACACTTGTCTACGCATGGCGGCATTGACAATACTGTTCCTTGGATCGCATTCTATGACAAAAAAATAACGCTTGATGAACTATATTTTTCCAAAAACCAGTCAGATTTAGTCGTGCTAAGTGCATGCAAAACCTCTGATGGCGAATTAAAAAAAGGCGAAGGTGTGATGAGTTTGGCAAGAGGATTTTTCAATGCAGGTGCCAAAAGTGTGGTGTCTTCCTTATGGGATATTAATGAAAAGGCAAGCAATGACATCATTCAAGAGTTTTATAGAAACATTGCGGCAGGCGATACCAAATCGGAAGCCTTGCAAAAAGCTAAACTTACCTACATTCAAAAAAATGAAAATACGAGTGAAGTCTCTCCATACTATTGGAGTGCATTGACCTTAACGGGCGGCATCAATCCGATACAGATACACCAAAACTGGTATCTCTATTATATTTTAGGAGGAATAGTCTTAGTAGGATTGGTTGTTTACTTTAAGCGTAAAGCATCTTGAATTACTGCGAATTACTGTGAATTTCAGTTAATGACAGTTTCCAGATATCATTAAGAGTCTCCAAACGTCAGTGAGAGTCTCCAGACTCAAACACCAATTCCCGTAAATTAGAAATCATCTCAGAAACCATCATTTTCATGTCAAAATTTGGCGACCAATTCCAATCGTTGGCAGCGGCAGTATCATCTATGCTTTCTGGCCAGCTATCTGCAATCTTCTGTCTAGAATCAGGTTTGTAGTCAATAGTAAACGCTGGAATAAATTCTTGAATTGCTGCAGCTAATTCTTTTGGTGTAAAACTTAAGGATGAAATATTATATGAGGAACGAATTTTAACGGTTTCTGGGGAAGCATTCATAATATCAATGGTGGCGCGTACAGCATCTTCCATAAACATCATCGGAAGTGCGGTATCTTCTTTCAAAAAGCAGGTGTATGAACCTTTCTGAACTGCTTCATGAAAAATCTCTACGGCATAATCTGTGGTGCCTCCACCAGGGTTTGCTTTCCAGCTGATCAATCCAGGATAGCGAATACTTCGAACATCAACATGATGATTCTTATGATAATACTCACACCAACGTTCGCCAGATAACTTACTAATTCCGTACACGGTAGAAGGTTCCATGATGGTGTGTTGAGGTGTATTTTTCTTTGGAGAATTCTCCCCAAAAACAGCAATAGAACTTGGCCAAAACACTTTTTGAATCACTTTCTCTTTTGCCAAATTCAACACATGAAACAAAGAATTCATATTCAAATCCCATGCAAAATCTGGTCGTTCTTCGGCAGTAGCAGACAGCAAAGCAGCCATCAAATACACATCGGTAATCGCATACTTTTCTACGCACTTTTTAATGGCATCTTTATCACGCGCATCCAATACTTCAAAAGCACCGTGATTAAAAATATCGTTTTCACTTTTGCGAATATCAGAAGCAACCACATTAGAAACACCATACGTATCTCTCAAAGCAGTTGTTAATTCTGTTCCTATCTGCCCGCAGGCACCAATAATTAAAACTTTTGTATTCATCAAAAAAATCGGTAAAAAAGACATACAAAGATATAGAATTCTAACGCTAGTAAATGCGAAAAATTAATAAAAAGCATCAAAATTTTGATAAATTCATAAAATACAACACCTTAAGGTGGTAAACTTTGTTAAAAATACATGCTAACTTAAAAAACTGCCTATATTTGTTTTGAGGTATAACGTAACAATAGTAGTCTAAAAATTAATGAAGAAAATTATAGTATTTCTCCTTGTTGGAATTACTTTCTTTGCTTGTAAGGAGGAAGATCAAGGGCAGCGCGTTGCAAAAACGGAAAATCTAACGGAATATTTAGAAAAAAATAAACTAAATATTCCTAAAAAAGATGCGTTAAAAAGTTTGACTGCAACTCAAAAAAAACTTGTGCAAGATTGGTTGGAGTTTAAAACGGTGCATGAAAGCATGAAGCTTATCAATAATACGACGCGTTTTACAATGACAGAAGACTTAGGGCAACTCGCAGCAAACATTGATGAAGTTGACAAGAAAAAATTTCCGAAAGAACTTGACATAATGCAAATTCGCAGTCGATTGCTAGTGCTAAAAACAAGAGCATTAAAACTGCAAGATGATGCTTCCGACGAAAGCATTTCAAACGATTTTATTATAAAAGAAATTGTAGAAATGAACAAAGTATTCAATTCCGTATGTTATCAAATAGAACAAGCCAAACTACTCAATATTGAACCGGAAGAAATATTAGGTGATTTATTCAAAACTGGCGATAGCACCGAAGTTGAAAAAATAGATCCTAAAACAGCACCAATACCAAAACGAAATACTGTTCCATTAAAACGATCTACCAAGCGTTTAAAAAAAACAGCACAAAAAAATAACTAAATTTTGAAAAAACTCATACCAATCATCGCGCTCGTGCTATGTATTTCGTGTAATACGGAAAAAGCACGCCAAAAAGTAGACGAATTTCGCCTAGCACAACATAAAACCGCTATCAATACGGTGTTAGATGCATGGCATAAAGCTGCTGCAGATGCTAAATTTGACGATTACTTTTCGAAAATGACTGATGATGCTATTTTCATAGGAACCGATGCGTCGGAAAATTGGAAAAATACCGAATTTAAAAACTTTTCAAAACCGTACTTTGACAAAGGAAAAGCTTGGAGTTTTACCGCGCTAGAACGCAATGTATTTCTCTCAGAATATGGAGATATTGCATGGTTTGACGAATTACTGAATACACAAATGGAATTGTGCAGAGGTTCAGGAGTGATAAAAAAAGTTGGCGACACGTGGAAAATAGCACATTATGTACTCTCCATTGCGGTTCCTAATGACAATGTAAAAGAAGTCGTAGCACTCAAAAAACAATACGATTCCATCATAAAATCAAAACTATAACATCTTAAAGAAATGTTAATGTCTCCCGTATTTGTAACATTAACACTCCTATATATACTAAACAACGTAGAACTAAAAATTAAACAAGAACCAAAAATGAAGACTAACACTCTAAAATTTGCATTATGTTTCACAGCTAGTGCACTTCTTTTTTCATGTGGTGAGAAAAAAGAAGAAAAAGAAAAGGAAGTTGCACAAGTTCCAGGAATCAACTTGGAATATATGGACACTTCTGTAAAGCCAAATGACGACTTTTATACGTATGTAAATGGAAAATGGATGGAAACTACTGAAATTCCTGCTGACAGATCTTCTTGGGGAGGATTCGGAGTTTTGCGTAAAGATACCGATAACGATGTTATTGAAATCATAGAAAAAGCAAACGAAAGTGGAAAATATGCTCCAACAACGGATCAAGCGAAAGCATTGTTCATTTACAATTCTATACTAGATACAGTTGCTAGAAACAAAGCTGGCATCAAACCGTTACTTCCAGCATTAGAAGCTATTGAAAGTATCAAGTCTATTGAAGATATGCAAACTGTATTGGCAAAAAATCCAACAACAGTTTCTGGGCCATTTCTTGGATTAGCAGGGTTTCCTAACCTGAGCGATAGTAGTGTGAATGCTGCCTATATAACACCAGGAGGTTTAGGATTGCCTGAAAGAGATTACTACTTAGACGAAGATGATAAAGCAAAAGAAATCAGAGCAAAATATGTAGCACACATTACACGTATGTTGCAGTTTTTAGGTGATGATGAAGCAAAAGCTAAAAAAGATGCGGAAACTGTACTAGCCTTAGAAACAAAGTTAGCAAAGCCACGTTTAGATAAGGTTCAAAGCAGAGACATGCGTAACTTTAACAATCCAAGAACGATTGCTGAATTATCTGAAATGACACCAGTAATTAACTGGACCAAAATGATTGCTGATTTAGGAGCAAAAAAATTAGATACTGTTATTGTAATGCAACCTAACTACATGAAAGCTTTACAAGACATTCTTAAAACAGAAAGTATTGACGATATCAAAACGTTAATGCGTTGGTCTACATTAGATGGTGCAGCAGGAATGTTGACAACTGAATTAGACAAAGCAAACTGGGATTTTTACTCAAAAGAATTAAACGGAGACAAAAAACAACGCGACGCTAAAGAAAGAGCATTAGGAACCGTAAATGGAACTGTTGGTGAAGCTATTGGTCAATTGTATGTTGATGCTAAATTTCCGCCTGAAGCGAAAGCAAAAGCAGAAAAAATGATCGGAAACGTAATTGCTGCGTACAAAGACAGAATCATGGCGTTAGACTGGATGAGTCCAGAAACAAAAGCAAAAGCAGTTGAAAAATTAGACAAATTCACCGTAAAAATTGGATACCCTGACAAATGGGAAGATTATTCAACATTAGAAGTGAAAGAAGGAAATTCATACTATGACAATATGATTGCTGTAGGAGAATGGACTTTCAGAAAAAATTTAGACGAAATTTATGAGCCAGTTGACAAAACTGAATGGGGAATGTCGCCA
>CAZHSA010000213.1:0-6937 GCA_964535135.1 uncultured Kordia sp. | reverse complement strand
AGCTGAAGATAAATTTGGAACTGGCGGAGGCGATCCTGGCGATGGCGGTGGAGACAATGGCGGCGGAAGCACAGACGATTTATTCTTCTCAGAATATATTGAAGGCTCATCTAACAACAAAGCATTGGAAATTGCCAATTTTACTGGAAGTAGTGTCAATCTATCTAGTTATACTATAAAAAAACAAACCAACGGTGCAGGAAGCTGGTCTTCTCCGTACAGCTTATCGGGAAGTGTAAGCAATGGCAATGTATATGTTATTGCGCATAGTTCAGCGAGTACGACTATCAGAAATCAAGCAGATGCAACTACAGCAACGGCAATTATTACGTTTAACGGAAATGATCCTGTAGGATTATTTAAAAACAATGTCTTAATAGATATTATTGGCGATTTTAATGGCGGAAGCTCCAATTTTGCGCAAAATGTAACCTTACGAAGAAAAGCGAGCGTTACAAGTCCAAACACAAGCTACACAGAAGCGGAATGGGATGAATATGCGACAGATACATCTTCCAATCTAGGTTCACACGCTGTTAATGGTGGTGGAAATACAGGAGGAACTCCAGGAAGTTCTACAGTGTTACATGAAGGTTTCTTCGAATCTGGCTTAGATGGTTGGGTTGATGGCGGCGGCGATTGCTATAGGTATTCAGGAAGCTTCTCGTATGAAGGAAACAGATCTATGCGTATTCGTGATAACTCAGGTACGGCATCGTCTATGACTTTAAACAATGTAAATGTTTCGGCGTATGATGAAGTAGAAATTGACTTTTATTTCTATGCGAATAGTATGGAAAATGGGGAAGATTTTTGGGTACGTTATCATAATGGTTCAAGCTGGCAAACCGTTCGTACGTATGCAAGTGGAAGCGATTTCCAAAATGGACGTTTTTACAATGCAACTGTTACGCTCAACAGGGCAAACTATAACTTTGTAAACAATGCTAAATTCAGATTTCAATGTGACGCTTCTGCCAATGCAGATCAGGTATATATTGACCAGGTGAAGATTACGGGTATTATCAACGCTTCCGCGAGAATGACCTCAGAGTCCACAAAGGACACGCCAATTGAATTATCAGCCATAGCTGCACCAGAAGAATTGTTAATGGAAGAAAACTTTACGATCTATCCAAATCCTGTGGCAAATCAATTAGAAGTGCGCATCTATGCAGATTCGGCTGCATATCAAATTCATTCCATGATCGGTCAAGTAGTAAAAACAGGAACATTGACTAATAAAACAATCAATGTAAACGATTTAAAAGCTGGAATGTACATTTTACAAATAAATGATGGTGACGAAATTTTGACGAAGAAATTTGTGAAACGATAAGTATAATAGCAAATTTTTAGACCGTGCTATCGCACTGTTAGCATTAAGATCCTTTCACTTTTAGACGCTGTAGCGAGTCTTTGACTCGTTACAGCTTTTTAAACAATAAAAACTTTTGTTTTCAGTTGATATTTGTGTAGCTTTTCAATATCAATCAAAAACACAAAAAATATGTACGCTCTTACTAAAGTTTTCTTTGTCTGTCTATTGACTTCTTTTGTTGGATTTTCACAAAACACGTCTGAAAACCTCAAATATCTAAAACAAAAAACGCCATCAACAACTCCAGAAATATTTGCGCCCGATTTGATTTCTAAAAAATCAGAATATGAATTCGGTTCTGTCTTCAACAAAACAGCTACTGAATTTTATTATGGTGTTGATACTGGAAATACGTCTGAAATACGTTTTACAAAACTTGAAGGAAATACATGGAGCAAACCAAAAACCATCTTATCCGACAACCGATTTGGTTACAACGATCCGTTTTTATCGCCAGATGAAAAGCGTTTGTATTTTATATCGCAACGTGCACTTGATGGAAAAGGCGCAAAAAACGATTACGATATTTGGTATGTAGAAAAACAAGGGAATTCATGGTCAGCACCAACCAACGCAGGAACTAATATCAATACAAAAAATAATGAATATTATATTTCATTTACAGAAAATGGTACCATGTATTTTTCATCCAACAAACAAAATTCATCCAAAAGGCAGCAAAGTTTTGATATCTATCATTCGGAATTTAAAAATGGAAAATTTCAAGAAGCGGTCGTTTTGAGTGAAGCGATCAATACAAAATACTATGAAGCGGATGTTTTTATTGATCCAAAAGAAAAATATATCATTTTTTGCGCAAATCGCCCAGAAGGATTAGGACGTGGTGATTTATATATTAGTTTTAAAAATGCAGATGGTACGTGGACAAAATCTATAAACATGGGCAACAAAATAAATACAAAAGGCCATGAGTTGTGTCCGTACGTTTCTAGTGATGGAAAGTATTTTTTTTACACGAGTAATCAAGATATTTACTGGGTAAGCACTAACGTTTTTAATGAATTAAGAAAGTAATGAACCACACGAAGCGAATTTTTTATAACACACTACTATTGATAAGTTTTTTATGGAGCATGAATGCACAAGCACAGGATTTTCATGATCATGCATGGAAACACAGAGTATTAGTTGTAAAGGGAGAACTCTCAGCAGTAGGAACTTTTATGAAGCAATTTCATGCAACAAATAAGGAAGAACTCAGAAACCGAAAATTAGTCATATATTCTGTAAACGAAAGAACTACAACGTTGATTAATTATGCGGATGCTAAAACACCTGAAGTATTTCCTGCAGTTGAATTGCCTGAAAAATACAGAGAAATGTTGCGTGTTGATGATAGCGAATTTGAAATCTTATTAATTGGTTTGGACGGAGGTTTAAAAATGCGAAAAACTGTTACGTTTAAACTAAAAGAATTGTTTGACAAAATAGATTCCATGCCTATGCGCAGAAGTGAAATGCGGAAAAAGAATGATGAATAACGAAATTGAATTTTAAATTGAAAACAACTCATAACAGGAGCGAAGCGATCAACTCACAACAATCGAAATGGAAATGTAAAATGTAAAATACTAAATTTAAAATGAAAAAGTGTTTTAACACACAACAAACAACCAGTTAAGAGTGAAAATTCGTGAATTCGTGGTAAAAAAATAAGTTTAGTAGTTTATAAGTTTACTAGTTTAAACGTACAACAAACGAAGTGGAAATGTAAAATGCTAAATTTAAAATGAAAAAGTGTTTTAACACACAACAAACAACCAGTTAAGAGTGAAAATTCGTGAATTCGTGGTAAAAAAATAAGTTTAGTAGTTTATAAGTTTACTAGTTTAAACGCACAACAATCGAAGTGGAAATGTAAAATGCTAAATTTAAAATATAAAAGTGTTTTAACACACAACAAACAACCAGTTAAGAGTGAAAATTCGTGAATTCGTGGTAAAAAAATAAGTTTAGTAGTTTAAACACACAACACACAACAATCAAAAAAGGAATATAAAATATGAAACGCTAAATGTGTCACATCGAGCGCAGTCGAGATGTAAAATGAAAAAGTATGTTTCTAACACCTAACAACCTAATAACTCTTCAACGTAATTCCAAAGGTCAAAAACTGATCTTCCTGTTGCTGATCGGCAATCACAATACTTTCAAATGTGCGTAAATAATTGACTTTAAAATTTAAAAACTTCCAAATCGGGAATTCTACACCCAAATCTGCCTGCCAGCGAAAATTATTTCCATACCGAATAGAAGGTTGAAAATAACTTTCATGACTCAATATAACTTTATCCTTAAACAAATGATACTTTCCATTAATCCAAATCGTTCCGCGTAAGGTATTAATGGTGCTGCTGCCATCAAACTCATCAAAATTAAAATCTGTAGTAGAAAAGTAGGTGCGTTCGTACTCACTTGTTAAAGACACTTTGAGCCAGCGTTTCTTATGTGTCAAAATTTGATACGTAACGCCACCACCAACAAGATATCGGTAATCTATCTCACGACGAAAATTTGTGCTCACAAACGCAAGTGCCAACGGGTACAATCGTTTTTTGGGATTCAAGTATAAAAAATTCAAACTTAAAATATCGGCATCAGCTTTTTCCTTTCCAAACTCTTGATACACATACGAGTTTTTCGTTTTAAAAACCCACTTTCGAAATGGTGTAAAAGCTACTTCTGACTTCGCTCTAAAAATAAACGTATCTACATTTCCTCCTTGCCAAAAACCAGTAATTGACAAGTCTGCTTTTAACTTTAAAGAATCACTTACGTTGATTTGTGCCGAGAGAAACACAGGTAAAAATAATATACAATACAAAAACTTATTCATGCAAAAACATATTTCAAAACCGTTCGAAATATACTAACATTTTCTTAGATAGCATGTTATCTTACAAATGTTAATTAACATATTTCGTTACAAGATTAACAAAGCTATAACAAACGAATCTAATTGTAAATTCTACCTTGCTTTATACCTAACTAACAAACCCGAAGTATGAAATTTACAACACCACCAATTGTAAGCATTTCTATTTTTATTTGCTTACTATGTACTACTACTGTATGCTCACAAATTACCACACCACGTGGAAGTCAAAAAGCAACTGTTTCTCAAACAGTAGGAATCTCCGAAGTTTCTGTAAACTATTCAAGACCAAGTGTTCGCGAACGTGAAGTTTGGGGAAAATTAGTTCCGTACGGAATGAATAATCTCGGATTTGGAACGGCAACAGCATCTCCATGGAGAGCAGGAGCTGATGAAAATACGACAATTACTTTTTCACATGATGCAACTGTAGGAGGAGAACCTATAAAAGCAGGAACGTACGGATTGCACATGATTATCCATGAAAATGATAAAGCAACCATTATTTTTTCGAGTAATAGCACTTCGTGGGGAAGTTATTTTTATGATCCTTCCGAAGATGTTTTACGTGTAGATACTTTTACAGAAGAAATTCCGCATGAGGAATTGTTAACATTTGATTTTGTGCAAGTCAGACCAACATCGGCAGTATTAGCATTGCAATGGGGAAAAAAGGAAATTGCTTTTAATATAAAATTTGACGTTACAAATATTGTATTGGCAGACATTCGCAATAAAATGCGTGATCAACCAGGATTCAGTCGTCAAACGTGGGAACAAGCGGCTTCGTTTTCGCTGAATAATGGTGGCGATTTGGATGAAGCATTAACGTGGATTAACAATGCCATTGCAGGACAATTTTACAGCAAGCAGACGTTCAACAATACACAAATCAAAGCCGCTATTTTGATGAAACAAAACAAGAAAGATGAAGCATTAGCTGTAATGGACGACGTAATGCCTGTGGCTACTGTGCTAGAAATTCATCGGTATGGTCGTCAACTCATCGGACAAGGAATGCATGACAAAGCCCTAGAAATTTTTGAATACAATGCAAAAAAACACAAAGGAACTTGGCCAGTACACTATGGTTTAGGAAGAGGATATTCTGCCAAAGGTGACTTTAAAAAAGCAATAAAGCACTTAGAAAAAGCGTTAGAAAACGCACCTAATCCTCAGAGTAAAGCAAACGTGCAAGCTAACATAGATAGACTAAAAAAAGGAGAAGATATCAATTAATAAAAATATAAAATTGCGCATGAATGAGAAACCATCACCGTCATTCATCACCTAAAAAAAAAGCATCTATCATCACGGTAGATGCTTTTTAGTTAATTTTTTTGTTTATGGATTTGTCTATTTATTTTTTGTCAGTTTGTTGTGAACCTATGAATCGTCATTGCGAGACGCAGTCGCGACAATCTGTTACTTCAAATAATAAATTTGTTTTATGATAAACAGATTGCCACGTATTTTTACATTTCCGCTCCGCGAAATGAAAAAACACTCGCAAAGACGTATCAAAAAGGCATTAGCAGAGATGTGACGATTCGAAAATAAAAGAATTCTAGGACTCAAAACACCATCTCACAACAGTGGAAAAATCTAAAAACGCCAAAGCGCGTTTTAACAGCAAAGCGTTTCTATTAGCGTAGCGATCTAACATCTAGTAGCAAAGCGATCTTGCATCTAACTACACATGCTGATCCATCAAAATCACATTTCCATCTGGATCTGTAATAACAAAACTTGCAGGACCAGAAGTGTTTTCATCTGCTTGTGAAGAAAACTCAAAATTTTTGCTCTTTAACTCTTTCTGAATGTCTCGAATATCTGTAAACGATTCTAAAGGTTGCGCATCTTGCGACCAACCAGGATTAAAGGTTAGTAAATTACCTTCAAACATACCTTGAAACAAGCCAATAACAACTTGTTCATTCTTCATAATCAGCCAATTCTGATTGATATCTCCATGAAAGGTTGAAAAACCTAAATTTTCATAAAAAGCTTTGGAAACGTGAATGTCTTTTACGGAAAGACTCACCGAAAATGCACCTAATTTCATATTATAATAGTGTTGATTAATAGTAAGACTGTATTAAATGTACGATTTTTATTTTTTGTTGATTTGTCGATTTGTCGATTTGTCAATTTGTTTGTATTGTCATCGCGAACAAAGTGGAGCAATCTGTTTCTAAAAATGTCTAGGTTTATTTAGAAACAGATTGCCGCGCATTTTAACATTTCTTGCTATGCGAAATGAAAAACACTCGCAAAGACGTATCAAAAAACTGATTTTCTAAGAATAAAACAAGTCTAAAAGCGCCAAAGCGCGTTCAAACAGCGTGGCGTTCTAAGAAATTCAGTTTTCACGGGAACGAGTCTAAAAGCGTAAGCGTGTCTAACTCCAAAGCAAGTCTTAAAGCGATAAAGCGCATTCCAACAGCGTAGCGATCTAACAGCAAAGCGGTCTAAAAGCGTAGCGATCTAACAACAAAGTTTGTCTGGTTTAAAAAGTATCAGATTCCGCATCAAGTGGGGAATGACAGGATCAAACAATGTCTAACAATATTAAACACAACAGTAAAACAAGTCTAAAAGCGCCAAAGCGCGTTCCAACAGCGTAGCGATCTAACAGCAAAGCGGTCTAAAAGCGTAGC
>CAZHSA010000212.1:0-6976 GCA_964535135.1 uncultured Kordia sp. | reverse complement strand
ATGTTCAAAGGTGAGCACAGAACCGCAGATTAGTGGTTGTCCAAATTTGTTTCCAAAATCAGAAGCTCCGTTAGATGCTTTTATTAAGATGTCCATTGGTGTTTGGTACAACCAATTTCTTGCTTTGAATTTTTCTTCCCAAAATCTACCTTTTTCTAGGCGCGAATAGGAAGTCATGTATACCGCAGTTCCTGCTAATGGCAAGGAACCTTGTCCGCCAGCCAATCGGTCACGAATTTCTCCTCCAGAACCTGTGGCGGCTCCATTGAAAGGTTCTACGGTAGTTGGAAAATTGTGTGTTTCTGCCTTGAGCGAGATGACAGATTCAAATTCTTGCGTTTCGTAAAAATCAGGTTTATCAGCCGTTTTTGGAGCAAATTGTTCCACTTTCGGACCTTTTACAAAAGCTACATTGTCTTTGTAGGCAGACACAATATCGTTTGGATGTTGCTTTGAGGTTTCCTTGATAAGTTTGAAAAGTGAAGTTGGTTTTTCTTCACCATCAATGACAAATGTTCCGTTGAAAATTTTGTGTCGGCAGTGTTCTGAGTTGACTTGTGAGAAGCCAAATACTTCAGAATCCGTTAGTTTTCGTCCTAATTTTTCGGAGAGTGTATTTAGGTATTCAATTTCTTCTGCGCTTAGCGCCAAACCTTCTTGTTCGTTATACGCGGCAATATCGTCAATGTCTAAAATGGCTTCCGGTTCAATGTCGATCGTAAATGTATCTTGCTGTAAACCGTTAAATTTTTGAGAGATCATCGGATCAAATTCTGAAAAATCTTCTGCGACAGCTGTAAACTCTTCAATTCGGATGATGCCTTCTACGCCCATATTTTGGGTAATTTCTACGGCATTCGTACTCCACGGAGTAATCATTGCGGCTCTAGGGCCAACAAAAAAAGCATCTAAGGATGCTTGTTCGATTTTCGTAGTGTTGCCAAAAAGCCAGTTGAGCTTGGCAACATTTTCTGTTGATAATTCTTTTACTGTTTGAACGGCAAATACTTTGCTGTGTACGTTTCCAAAGAAATGAATCATTATGTAGTTTTTGTGTGTTGTTGTTTTGAAAAGGCAAATTTACACTATTTCCTTTTATTTTGAATGATAATTTTGTTGATAATTTGGGAGTTATTCACGTTGTTTTTAACAAGATTTTTTTGAATGCGATTTGCTGTTAGACTCGTTCCTGCCTACGCAGCATCTTTTAGACTGTTACGCTCTTTGACTTCTTAGACAATCCGTCATTTTAGTATATTAGAAATATTAGAAACGTCTTTGCGAGGCGCATAGCGACGTGGCAATCTATTTCTTTTTTACTACATAAAAGAAACCGCACTAAAATGATTTTCAGTGCGGTTTTTAATATTTTCAGTTAGTGACGCTTATTTCATGGCACCAACCATATTTTCTGGTTTTACCCATTCGTCATATTCTTCTGGTGTTACGTAGCCTAAGTTGACAGCTTCTTCACGTAAGGTTGTTCCGTTTTGGTGTGCGGTATTGGCAATTTCTGCCGCTTTGTAATAGCCAATTTTCGTGTTTAATGCAGTGACTAACATTAGTGAATTGTTCACTAATTCTGTAATGCGTCCATGATTTGGTTCAATTCCTGCTGCACAGTTTACATCAAAGCTTACACATGCATCTCCAATGAGTTGCGCTGATTGTAATACATTCGCAATCATCATTGGTTTGAAAACGTTCAATTCGTAATGTCCTTGTGTTCCTCCAACAGTTACCGCTACGTCATTCCCCATGACTTGTGCGCAAACCATAGTTATAGCTTCACATTGTGTTGGATTTACTTTTCCTGGCATAATTGAGCTTCCAGGTTCGTTTGCAGGAATGATCAATTCGCCAATTCCTGAACGTGGTCCAGAAGCCATTAAACGAATGTCATTTGCTATTTTATTGATGGAAACCGCTAGTTGCTTTAAAGCACCATGCGTTTCTACCATGGCATCATGAGCGGCTAAGGCTTCAAATTTATTTTCAGCAGTAATAAAAGGCAATTCTGTAAAACGCGCGATAAATTCAGAAACACGTTTGGCATAGCCTTTTGGCGTGTTTAATCCGGTACCAACCGCAGTTCCACCTAAAGCCAATTCACTTAAGTGTGGTAAGGTATTATTTAACGCTTTTAATCCGTGGTCTAATTGTGATACGTAGCCAGAGAATTCTTGTCCTAATGTTAGCGGCGTTGCATCCATTAAGTGTGTACGGCCAATTTTTACCACATCTTTAAACTCTTCTGATTTTTTCTTTAAGGTATCGCGTAATTGTGTCACACCAGGAATTGTCGTTTCTACAATTTTTTTGTACGCTGCAATGTGCATTCCGGTTGGAAATGTATCGTTAGATGATTGTGATTTATTGACATCATCATTAGGTTGAATGGTTTTTTCGCCTTCGCCAATCTTTTTTCCTGCCAATTGGTGTGCTCTGTTTGCAATAACTTCGTTGACATTCATGTTCGATTGCGTTCCAGAACCCGTTTGCCAAACAACTAACGGAAATTGATCGTCGTGTTTACCTGCTAATATTTCATCACAAACCGTTGCTATTAAATCTCTTTTTTCAATAGGTAATACGCCTAATTCACAGTTGGTAAAAGCGGCTGCTTTTTTCAAATAGGCAAAGCCGTATACAACTTCTAGAGGCATACTTGCGGGTGCGCCAATTTTAAAATTATTTCTAGAGCGTTCTGTTTGTGCTCCCCAAATTTTATCTGCGGGAACTTTTACTTCGCCCATCGTATCTTTTTCTATTCTGTATTCCATCGGATTGGTTTTTTTGCAGTGCAAAATTAAATATTTTAGACGTAGAAACGTAGCTTTTTTGACTTTTTATCTTTTTAAAGAAATAGATTTACGCGATAGGATTTGCATTTTTTTTACCGTGAAACTATTCTGAAATGGTGGCAATTTCATTTAAAATTACGTAAAACTACTTGTGTGTAATTTTTTACTTTTTAATATCTTTAAAAATTAACTAACCTATAACAATACTAATAATGAAAACTAATTTTTTATACTTGGTACTTTTGAGTCTTCTGCTCTTTAGTTGTAAGGGAAAAGAGGAAAAGTGCGAAAAATGTGCTGAATATCATGCAGCTGCACATGTTGTAAAAACTCCGACAACAATAACAAATACGAACACTTTTTTGGCTTTGTCGGATGTACATATTGACAGAGGTTTTACAGCAGACACGTATTACGGATATGTAACAGGAACACAATTGTGGAATAGAACACACAAAAAAATTAAGTCAGTTGTCACCAAAAAACAACCAAAATTTATGGTGTATTTGGGCGATTTACCAGCGTATCAAGACAGAGCTAGTAATTCGCATACAATGTTGCAAAATTTAAGAGCACTAAATCTTGATATTCCTATTTTGTATTTGCCAGGAAATAACGACTCTTTGGAAGAAGATTACCATTCTTTTATGAATAGTAAAGGTCAAACGGTGCTGATGAAAGATAGTGTGTCAGGAAATAGTTGGCCAATTATTAATGCAAATTCCAAAAAAATAACGGTAACCAATTTAGATTTTAATAAAGAGTTTGGATTTTATGCTGTTGATTTGAAAGATTCTGTCTCTACGCTAAAAGTGATTGCATTGAATACGGTTATCTTTTCTAATAATTCAAAATTGCCGTACGTTGGTGACGATAAAGTTTCTCAAGAAGATGCTACAAAAAAACAAATGCTTTGGTTTGAAAATAAACTTAGTAAGCTTAGTGCGAATGACCGTGTATTAATTATGATGCACATTCCTATTGGACTTGATGGCTATAGTGGAAGTTCCATGTGGAAGCCATCGTTGACGTATGTAGATGCTTCTGGAGCGACTAAAAATTTGCATGACGGATTTATTGAATTACTCACAAAATATCAACCTAATATTGTTGGGCTATTAAACGGACATACACACATGGACGGATTAAGACGAATTTATAAAGGAAAAACGTCTAAGCCAGATGATATGATTGCATTTTCTATTTCTACACCTGGGATTTCTGTAAATCATAAAAACAATCCTGCATTTAAGGTGTTTGCATATGACACAAACACGTTTAATTTAATGGATTTTACAACATATTATGCCTCACCGAGTGTTCATAAAGAAATAAATAATAAAGATATTCTTAACCTTAAAAATTCACGTTTTATATATCATGATGATTCTTTGTATACATTTAAAGACAAATTTGACATGACAACGTCCAAGGAATCTATTTCTCAAATCTTGGCAAATCAGTCATTAGAAACCTTGTATACAAATGTGAACAAAATTTATGGAGCAAAATCAATAGTTGAAAATGATCATACTCACAAAGCAGAACCAGTTATAATCCAAAAGAAGTACGCATTAGATGTTCACAAAAATTAAGTTTTCTTGTTAATAATTATACAGCATTCTATATGAATATTGAATTTATTACAATATCTTTGAACCGAATTCGATAAATTCCGGAAAATATGTTTGAATTTGATCAATATTTAGGCTTTTTAGCTTTCCTTACTATCTTAACCATTGGATTTTGGTTAATGATTCTTTTGTTGACTTTCATCGTGCCTTATTGGGTTGGTGGAGCTTTAAAAGAACGTTTTGACGAGTGGAGAGAATCTAAAAAAGATTCCTAAATACGAAAAGGACAAAGATAAAAGGGAACTTATACTACATAAGTTCCCTTTTTTAATTAAACATATTAAGATGAGGTATTATTTTAATTCTTCTAAAAGCAATTCCGCAACTTTTTCAGAGGAAGCAGGGTTTTGACCAGTAATTAATAATCCGTCTTTTACTGCATGCGCATTCCAGTCGCTCACTTTAGAGTAGATGCCTCCATTATTTTTAAGCATGTCTTCTACTAAAAATGGAACAACATCTGTTAGTTGTACAGCCGCTTCTTCCGTATTAGAAAAACCAGTTACATTCTTATTTTTAACTAATGGAGTACCATCTGTATTTTTAGTGTTTTTCAACACTGCAGGAGCGTGACAAACAGCCGCAACGGGTTTGTTGTTTTTGTAAAAAGATTCAATGAGCATGATAGAGTTTGGATCTTCGGATAAGTCCCACAAAGGTCCGTGTCCGCCAGGATAAAAAATAGCATCATAATCTGCTTCATTTACTTCTGCTAATTTCAAAGTGTTTGCTAATAATCTCTGTGTTTCTACATCTGTATTGAAACGTTTGGTAGCTGGTGTTTGAAAATCGTCTCCTTCACTTTTAGGGTCTATTGGTGGTTGTCCACCTTTTGGTGAAGCCAATGTTATAGCTATTTTCTGATCTTTTAGGGCATAATATGGAGCTGCGAATTCTTCAATCCAAAAACCAGTTTTTTCACCGGTATTTCCTAATTGGTCATGACTCGTTAATACAAAAAGTACTTTCTTCATTTGTTGTTTCTCTTTTGGAGGTTTATTTTCATTCATTGTACATGCAGTAATTATAATGATTACTGCTAATATGCTCATTATATACTTCATAATAGGGGAATTTTATACAAAGCTAGTAATTGATGTGCAGAAAAAAATTGATGTATGTTAAGAATGCTTTTTGGCGATTTCCTTACGAATTCTGCTCAAACTCTCGGTGGTAATGCCTAAGTACGAAGCAATATGATAGTTTTTTACATATTGTTCAATATTAGGATAATCATGAGTGAAGTTTTGGTAGCGTTCTTTGGCGGTTTGTGATAAGTTGGATAGAATTCTTTTTTGAAAACTGACAAATGAACGCTCTAATTTTTTGCGTATGAAACGTTCTGTTTTTGGAATTTTGTTGAAAATTTCTTCTACAGCTTCGCGCGATATTTTATACAAAATGGCATCTTCTATGCATTCAATAAATAGAGTGGAATTTGTAGCTGTGAAAAAAGCAATATAATCGCTAATCCACCAACCTTTGATGGCGAATTGAATGGTGTGCTCTTTTCCTGATTTTGAGATTAAATACGTTCGTAAGCAACCATCGGCAACAAAATATTGATAATCTACTTTTTCATCAGCTCGCAAAATGGTTTCGCCTTTTTGAAATGTAACTTTCTGGTATCTTTTTTCGATAAAATTAATTTCATCTTCCGTAAACGAAAGTTGATTGTCGTGGTAAATTTGATACGCAATGTAATCTGATTTCAACATGAAAAAAGTAAACGAGTTTTCAAGAATATAGTTTCAAACAGTGTGTGAATGGTTATTTCATCATATAAAATCGAAAAGTAAATTCTCATAAAATTTATTAAAGGTAAGAAAAATACTTAAACAGTTGTATCGCGTTAACGCTAAATCCTCAAAAATGAGGTATAATTTTAAAATATAAAAAAATAAAAACTACGAAGCTTTTTACTAATTTCGCAGTCTTAAAAATAATAACATGATTACGGTTGATACTATTGCGGTAGAATTTAGTGGAACAACGTTGTTTAGCGACGTGAACTTTGTCATTAATGAAAATGATAAAATTGCCCTCATGGGGAAAAATGGCGCGGGAAAATCTACCATGATGAAGATTATTGCAGGTGTTCAAAAAGCCACACGCGGAAAAGTGAGTTGTCCTAAAGAAACTGTAATTGCCTATTTGCCGCAGCATTTATTGACAGAAGATAACTGCACTGTTTTTGAAGAAGCTTCGAAAGCGTTTCAGCATATTTTTGTGATGCGCGATCGTATGGACGAACTGAACAAGCAGCTAGAAACGCGCACCGATTACGAAAGTGAAGCCTATATGAAAATTATTGAAGAAGTTTCAGAATTGGGCGAACGGTATTATGCGTTGGAAGAGATAAATTACGATGCAGAAGTTGAAAAAGCCTTGAAAGGACTTGGCTTTAAACAAGACGATTTTCAGCGAATGACGAGTGAGTTTAGTGGTGGATGGCGCATGCGAATTGAATTGGCAAAGATTTTATTGCAAAAACCCGATTTGATTTTACTAGATGAGCCAACGAATCATATTGATATT